>NZ_VOZA01000009.1:0-102008 GCF_013420015.1 Acinetobacter sp. YH12039
TACATCCGACAGCTCCGACAGCTCCGACAGCTCCGACAGCTCCGACAGCTCCGACAGCTCCGACAGCTCCGACAGCTCCGACAGCTCCGACAGCTCCGACAGCTCCGACAGCTCCGACAGCTCCGACAGCTCCGACAGCTCCAGCACCTCAGCCAGTGGCAACGCAGTCAGCCGCAGAATATTTGGCAAACCCGCTTTAAGATTTCTGTTGAACAATAAAAAAGACGCCTCGGCGTCTTTTTTCATTTTAGGAAAATTAGGGCTTTTGCAGTTGCGTTAAGGTTTTGCGCGCCAGTCCTGGATCATCGGCAAATACACCATCTACACCAGCTTTATAGAAGTTTTCAAATTCTTTAGCCGCACCTGTATCACAACGTTCGGTCGCCACTGAGTTACATTTTAAATAGTCAGGTAAAAAACCATTTTCAGGTCTGAGTGTATAAGGATGGACTTTCAAACCAGCAGCATGGGCATCTTTGACAAAACTGGTTTGTTTAAATTCAGTGTTTGAAAAAATATAGGTTTTACTTGGACCTACACCATCTGCATATTTTGCCACTGATTTTAGGCCATCTGCAGTGGCTAAACTTGCATAATTTTGAGGTGAGTTTTGTTGCTGTAAGTCACCCGGTATGGCAGTTGGGCTATCTAATAATTGAATAATTTTGCCATGTTTGAGGGTTTTCTTTTGCGTGAGTTGATCACGTAAGTATTTAAGATTGGTGGTTTCAAAGGACTGTAAATATACAGGCGCGATATCACGTGTATAACTGTATTTGGCAAGCGTTGTGAGTAAACGATCTTCCATGGCTAGATTTTGCTGTTGGAAAAATGTGGGATGCTTGGTTTCAATATATAAACCAACAATTTTTCCAGTTTTTTTATAATGAGCTTCGGCAAGTTCAATGATTTGTTCGAGCGTTGGGATGCTGTATTGATCATTATATTGAGTGTTATTAGGGCGATATTGAGCAATACGCTCACGTGCTTTTACATTTTGAGTCAGTTCATTCAAATTAAAGTCTTCCGTAAACCATCCTGTATAGTCGATACCATCGATTTTTTTGGTGGTTTTTCGATCCGCAAATTGTGACAGCGTACTAATATTGGTTGTCCCTGAAATTTCACTTTCATGGCGCGCAACCAGATAGCCATCCTTGGTTGGCACTAAATCGGGTTCGATAAAATCCGCACCATCATCAATCGCTTTTTGATATGCGGCAAGGGTATGCTCGGGTCGCAAAGCACTGGCACCACGATGCCCAACAATGACAAAACCTGTATCAGGCAAAATAGGGGGCTTGGTGACATGGGTTTTATCGTCATCCGAATTACATGCAGATAAACCAAAAACGCTAAAAAGGAGCAGTGAAGACACGCCCCATGAGGATTTCACTTTGCTTGTTATGGCTAGATTTAACTGTTTTGTTAATTGTTTTTGCATGGCTGCCTCGGCATCTTTTTATTTAAATGAATGAAGTTGCAGGCATACATTGCAGGGCAGTGGCTAAGACTTCATGACAGAGGCGGTTTTGTCACATAAATTTACTAAAATAGCTGAAGTGGAGGCTCTCCATATTTTCTACATATTTCGCTTCAAGCAAGGTTTTTATGTAGTCTAGGCTTGTAATCAAGCACATTGTGATTGATTATCAATAAGATTTTTTGAAAAAATCAATCAACATATTTTATTTCATTAATTGAAAAGTGACATGGACTGATGCTGTCTAAGTTTTTTATTTATCGACCGATTTTTGCAGGTGTCTTGGCGATCATCGTCATGGCGCTCGGGCTATTTGCTGTGCTCAATTTACCGGTAGAGCGCTATCCAGATATTGCGCCACCACGAATTACGGTCAGCGCAAGTTATAGCGGTGCGTCAGCAGAAACAGTTGAGGAAAGTGTCACACAAGTTCTTGAACAACAAATTAAAGGAATTGATCACCTTTTATATTTTAGTTCAAGCAGCGACTCTTCAGGTCGAAGCCGGATCAGCATCAGTTTTGAAAATGGCACTGACCCAGATACCGCTCAAGTACAAGTACAAAATGCCATAAATGGAGTAATCAATCGGCTGCCTGAAGATGTGCAGCGCCAAGGGGTAAATGTCTATAAATCTTTGGGTGATACCCATATGGTTATCGGCCTCTATGATGAGACTGGCAAGAGTTCGAATATCGAGCTTGGTGACTATATGATGACTCATCTAGAGCAGGACATTGCTCGAATTGAGGGTATCGGTGAAGTCGATGTTTTTGGTTCGCAATTTGCCATGCGCATTTGGCTCAACCCACTGAAGTTAAAGCAATATAGCCTTATGCCCAGTGATATCCGTGCGGCTGTTGAATCACAAAATACGCAGGTTGCAGCCGGAGCCGTAGGTGAATTGCCGAGTGTATCGGATCAATATCTCAATGCAAAAGTCACTTCAGGTTCACGTTTAAAGTCAGTTGAAGAATTTGAAAATATTATTGTCAAATCTGCACGAAACGGCAGTTTTGTCTATTTAAAAGACGTTGCACGTGTTGAATTGGGTGCGGAAAATTATTCAGGGGTTAATACCATTAACGGGTATCCATCTTCAGGGATGGGGATCTCATTGGCTTCTGGGGCAAATGCACTTGAAACCTCAGCCTTAATTAAGCAAGAAATTGAACAGTTAGCGAAGCAATTACCTGCCGGTTATAAAATCGTTTATCCACGGGATAACACGCCATTTGTACAAGAATCGATTAAAGAAGTGGTGAAAACGTTATTCGAAGCCGTTTTACTGGTGGTTTTGGTGATGTTTATCTTCTTACAAAATTGGCGAGCAACGCTGATACCTGCGATTACGGTGCCTGTGGTGATTCTTGGGACTTTAGCGATTTTATATGCTTTGGGCATGACCATTAATACGCTCACATTGTTTGCATTGGTACTGGCCATCGGTCTGTTGGTCGATGATGCGATTGTGGTGGTGGAAAACGTCGAACGTTTAATGCATGAACAACAGTTAACAGCAAAACAAGCGGCCATCGAGTCGATGCATGAAATTAGCGGGGCATTAATCGGGATTACTTTGGTATTGACCGCTGTATTTATTCCCATGGCGTTCTTTGGTGGCTCAACGGGCGTGATCTATAGACAATTTTCCATCACACTCGTGGCTGCAATGGGCTTGTCACTGATGGTTGCGCTGATTTTAACCCCTGCATTATGTGCCTTAATTTTAAAACCCAATCCGAAACCACAGCGCTGGGCGATTTGGTTTAACACCAAATTAGAGACTTTAAAAACCAAATATCTAGCACTTGCACAAGCCACGGTTCGTTATCGCTTATGGACGGTGGTTTTGTTTGCGGGGCTCATTACGGTATTTGCTTTGTTTTATCGTGCTTTGCCGACCAGTTTTATTCCTAGTGAAGACCAGGGCATTTTGAGTGTGCAACTTAAATTACAAGAAGGTGCACCGATGTCGAAAAGTCGTGAGATCGGTGAACAAATTCGGCAGTACTTTTTGACTGAAGAAAAGCAAAATATTGATTTGGTGATGATTCGTTATGGACGAAATTTTTCTGGTACGGGTCAAAACTTAGGGCAAGGCTTTATTGCACTGAAGCATTGGGATGAACGTTCAGGACAATACAATTCAGCGCAAGCGATTCGTGAACGTGCTATGAAACATTTTAAAAAGTTCAACAATGCACAAATCAATGTCAGCATGCCGTCTTCAGTCAGCGGTCTTGGGCAAACCGATGGTCTGGAGTTTTGGCTGCGAGATATGAATGGTGAAGGTCGAGCTTATCTCGATGCGCAATTTAAAAGCCTGCAAGAGAAATCCGCACAATTCAGTAGTTTCGAAAATTTAGACAAACGCTCTAACCCAGACAAAGCTGAACTGAAAGTTGATATTGATCAAAAACAAGCGATGGCTATGGGTTTAACGCAAAATGCGATTAATAGCACCATGAGTAGTGCATGGGGCGGGAGTTATATTAACGATTTCATTGACCGTGGACGTATTAAACGCGTCATGATGCAGGCAGATGCCGAATTCCGTTCTAAACCAGAAGATTTGGCTTATTGGCATGTACGTAATGACCAAAATGAAATGATTCCATTTAGTAATTTTTCAACCATTGGCTGGAGTGGCGGCCCTGAAGTCGTCAATCGCTTTATGGGATACACCGCATTACAAATGGAAGCGGATACAGCCAAAAATGTCTCAAGTGGCCAAGCCATGCAGGATGTTAAAGCTTTAGTCGATCAGGTGCCTGGCGTGGATGTGGCATGGAGTGGTTTATCTTTTGAAGAGCAAAAATCAAGTCATCAAGCGATTTGGCTATATTTGGTCTCGATTGGATTTATTTTCCTCTGTCTTGCCGCCCTATATGAAAGTTGGAGCATTCCAACCGCAGTCATGAGTGCGATTCCACTCGGGATTGGCGGTAATATTTTGTTTAGCTACATGACTGGTTTTCCAAATGACATCTACTTCCAAATTGCCTTGCTGACGACCATTGGTCTGTCCTGTAAAAATGCGATCTTGATTGTAGAGTTTGCAGCGATGGCACAAGAAAAAGGCAAACATGTGATCGAGGCTGCAATGGAAGGCGCAGCACTACGTTTACGTCCTATTTTGATGACTTCTTTAGCATTTGGTGCAGGGGTGGTTCCTTTAGTTCTTGCTTTTGGTGCTGGTGCAGCCAGTCGTCAAGAGATCGGGGTAAGCGTACTCGGTGGGGTAATATTCGGTACAGTCTTGGTGCTGATTTTTATTCCGTTTATGTATGTGATGGTCCGATCTATTTTTAAAATCAAGCCGGTGTCTGAAACTTAGAAATAATTCACGCACAGCGTATCGCTCCACTAAAAGCCACCGTGAAAGCTTGAGTACATCGCGGTGGTTTTTTATGTCGCCAAATTTATGTCACCAAACTTTCGACAGGGAATGTTCACAGAGAATTTTCGCAAAGAACGTTCACCGAGAACATATTGAAGAGATTTGAAACTCTTTAGTTTATCCTTCAAAATGTGCTCTACATAGAAAGATTAAAATAAGAGTGAGTTGAATGGCGGATTTAATACAAAGACAGCGTGAAATTTCCGCTTTGCTGCAACAACAAAATTATGCAGCAGCAGTTTTCGCTTTACAGCCTCTGAACTACGCTGATCAGGCTCGTTTAATTCAGCAATTTCCAATCGAAGATCAAATCGAGTTACTTTCAGGTTTAGACCATCAAGGCTTGGTATTTGAGTTTTTCCCGTTTGAGTCACAGCGACAGTTAATCTCGCGTTATCCACTGCGTCTACAAATTGAATTATTTGATGATATGCATTCTGATGATGCAACGGATTTATATAAAAGTTTAACTGATGCAGAACAAGATCGAATTTACCAACAACTTGATCAAGATACCCAAGAGCATCTAAAGGCATTATCTGCATATGCAGAAGAGTCTGCAGGTGCAATCATGAGTTCAGACTATGTCAGTATGCCTGCTGACTTTACCATGCAACAAGCTATAGAGGCCTTACGCCATGAACCGCATGACCGTGAAACCCTGTATTTAATTTATGTCACCAATGATCAGTCTCAATTAGAAGGGGTGATTTCACTGCGGCAAATTTTGCAGGCCGATCGTGATGCACGGATTCAACAGGTGATGACCAAAGATGTGGTGACCGGCTGGATAGATGAAGACCAAGAAAGTATTGCGCGAAAATTGGCTGAATATGATTTTATGGCCTTACCGATTGTGGATCATGCCCAGCGTTTGATGGGGATTGTCACCTATGATGATGCGATGGATGTGGTACAGGCTGAAACCACTGAAGACTTTTTAAAAGCCAGTGCGGTGAGTACCGAACCAGGTATGAGCATTAATAAAGCACCGATTTTAAAGTTGTATCAAAAGCGGGTGTTCTGGTTGGTGATATTGGTCTTTGGCAGCTTATTGTCCGGATTAGGCATTTCATATTATGAAGACATCATTGCCGCACATATCGTCTTGGTTTTTTTCTTACCCTTATTGGTCGGAAGTGGAGGCAATGCAGGTTCACAGTCTGCAACCTTAATGGTGCGAGCGCTTGCCACTGGGGATGTAAAAATTCGTGATTGGTTTTATTTATTGGGTCGGGAGACGCTCGTCGCGCTTTGCCTCGGTGGAACCATGGCCATTGCTGTATCGATTTTAGGCTACTACCGTGGTGATGCAACCGTCGCTTTGGTCTTGGCTTTAAGTATGATGGGTATCGTATTGCTCGGTTGTTTAATTGGCATGAGTTTGCCCTTTGTACTCAATAAGTTGAAGCTCGATCCTGCAAGTGCATCTGCACCCTTGGTGACCTCGATTTGTGATGCGACAGGCGTGGTGGTGTATTTGATGATTGCTTCACAATTGCTCAATTTATAGAGATTAGCATTTTGCTACAGATTGAAGACTTCTAATATGTTTTAATCTCAGTGATTTACACGGTTTTTATTGGATAAAACATGACTGAACCATTAAAACAAAAAATGTCAAAGCAAGAAGTCATTCGTCTTGAACGCGATCTCGCAAAGTTTGCCAATATGATGGACTCCGTGGTTCGGATTCCATTTACTCGACAAGGGGTAGGTGCGGACGCAGCGTTGAGTACCATTCCCGTAGCTGGTGATATCGCAGGATTTGTCTTGACCTGTTATGCCGTCTATAAAGCCAAACAGATTGGCGTACCACAAGCCAAATTAAATGGTGTGATGAAACTCGCAGTTATAGATGCTGTCGTGGGGTTTATTCCTGTTGCAGGGACGATCTTTGATGTGTTTATTCGACCGAGCCGTAAAGCTTTAGATGTTGTACATACGCACATTCGTGAAGAATATCAAATCAGTACAGATCAACATGTGGTACATCCGTTTTTACATGAAAAATTAGAACAGAAACAACAGCAATCTGCTTTTTGGCGCAACCCTGTGGTTGCATGGATATGGATCCATATCCCAGATATACTCGGGATGATTTTCTTATTAGTCTTTATCTTTGCAATTTATATGGGTGGTTCATTGCTTTGGCAATGGTTAAAGGCCAATGGGGTATTGTAGAGAGAAATGCACTGTTGCTTGAGCGCGATCAATGAAAGGCTATTCAACTGAAAAGTGATTGATAAAACGGTAAACGCTCTGAGAAAAATTAGACTCAATAAAAAAGCCTCCATAGGGAGGCTTTTTTACGACTTACATCAGATGCTGAATTATGGGCAATCTAATTGTTGTAAAGCCGCAACACGTTGTTCAATCGTTGGGTGTGTTTGGAACAATGCAGCTAAGCTGAAACCTTGTTCTTGACCCGCAGAAATAGCAAAGGCTTTCATTTCTTTTGGCATTTGATCTGGCATTTCAGATTCTGCTTGTAAACGTAATAGGGCAGAAATCATCGCTTGTTTACCTGCTAGACGCGCACCAGCTTCATCGGCACGGTATTCACGGTAGCGAGAGAACCACATCACAATGGCAGACGCTGCGATACCAAAGACAATATCTAATACAATCGTAATGACGAAGTATGCGATACCCGGTGCTTCACCATCTTCACGACCGAAGACATTACGGTCGATAAAGTCACCTGCTACACGTGCAAAGAACATGACAAAGGCGTTGACTACACCTTGCACCAAAGCAAGGGTCACCATGTCACCATTGGCTACGTGACCAATTTCGTGAGCGAGTACGGCACGGAGTTCATCTTTGTTCATACGCTCCAGTAGACCGGTAGAAACCGCCACTAAAGCATCATTTTTGTTCCAGCCTGTTGCAAAGGCATTTGACTGGTACGATGGGAAAATACCCACTTCTGGCATTTTGATACCAGAACGTTGTGCTAGTTGCGCAACTTCGTTGAGTAACCATGCTTCAGCTTGGCTACGTGGTGCATTAGGGTCAATCAGCTCTGTACCCGTGGTTTTTTTCGCCATCCATTTTGACATGAATAGTGAGATCATCGAACCCACCATACCGAACACAAAACAGATAACGAGCAAGTTGCCTAAGTTTAAGCCGCCTGCACCGTGGTAACTACCGACACCGAAGAGTGACAAGATTATGCCAGCTACAACCAGTACCGCGAGGTTGGTCAGCAAGAACAAACCAATCCGCATCATTGGGTAAATCCTCTTATTATAGAAAAATGATCTGATTTACAAATAAAAATCATTAAACTCAATATGAGGTGAAAGTCTTAAAATTTCAAGGAAAAATTAGTAAAACAGATGCAATTTTACAAAATCAGTGATTTTATTCATTGAGATAAATGCGCGCTGAGGCAGAAGCATTTGCTGTCGCAAATGAACCTGAAGGTGCATCGGTAAAACTACCATTGTCCGTTTGAATAATTTGACGTGCCGGTGACTTGGCAACAGCAGGGGCAGCAGCATGATAATTGTCCGAACTGGCAATAATCCGACCACTATTAGAAGTGCTATTTGAACTGCTCGAACCCGAGACACTTAAACTACCAGCATATAGGTTGCTGTAGCGGCTAGTGACACGGCGGACATAGTCTTGAGTTTCACGAAAAGGTGGGATGCCACCATATTTTGCGACATTGCCTTCACCTGCGTTATAACCAGCTAAGGCAAGTGAGGTGTTGCCATTAAAACGTTTCAGTAGCCAAGATAAATAGCGCGCACCAGCCATAATGTTCTGATGTGGATCGTAGGCATTCGATACATTGAAGCGACGTGCTGTGGCAGGCATGAGTTGCATTAATCCTTGCGCACCGACTGGTGAGCGTGCATTGGTGTTAAAACCAGATTCGGTATGCATCACCGCTTTGATCAGACCTTCGGAAACACCATGTTGGGCCGCGGCTTGTTTAATAATATTGTCAAAGGCATTTTTATTACGGCTATAGCTTGGCAACACAGACGCTTCATTTGAGCCCCAGTTACTATAACTATGGATATTACTGTCCGGATAGTAGGTTTTTTTCTCGACTTTCAGATTGCTATAGCGGCCTTGTTTATTGGTTAGTAGCGTTGTGCCGTTACTTTCACGTAATTGATAGATCGTTTGGCCGGCAAAAATGCTCGGTGCAGCTAAACTGATAGCCACACTTCCACTTAATAACAGCCCCAAAGTCCAAGTATTGTTTTTCATTTTATTGTGAAGAAAAAAATTCTGTCCCCAAACAGTTAAAATAGAGTTTATCAAAAAAAAATCAGATGAAAAGGCTTCGAGGGCTGATTTCTTCTTTACTTTGTAAAAATCAAGTCATTTTGATGATTCAATAATCAAAAAAAATATTTATTTTTTTTTAATGAGCATAACTTGACACATCTAAAGCATTGATAAGTAAGGGATAATAAATTGATCAAAAAATGATCAATTTAAATAGAAGCCTTAAAATAAGGGCAGCTCACCTTGTCAAGTCATTTAAAATCCACAAAGTTATCCACAGCTTTTGTGGACAACTGTGGAAAAGTCCAAAAGATAAGCGTTTCGCCTAAAAAATGAACTCGACCGTATAAAATAATGCGCTGAGGATGACGTGATCATGACAGTATTTTTAGTTTTTTCGGAAATTACATTCTTTTGATGCGAGAAGTCTGCGAATCGGATAAAATTGCGCGGTATTTTTTTTTAGGTTTAACTCGTCTATGTTCTCGCCAGTTGAGTCCGAACAAGGATTTAATTTCAAACCAGAACTACCAACTAGCTCTGCGTATTATCGTTTATTGAAAAAGCTACGCCGTCAGGTCGGTCATGCCATTCGTGATTTTAAAATGATCGAAGAGGGCGACAAGGTGATGGTCTGTATTTCAGGCGGTAAAGACAGTTATACCTTGCTCGACATTTTGTTGCAGTTTAAGCGTATCGCACCGATTAATTTTGATGTGGTTGCGGTCAACCTTGACCAAAAACAACCGGGTTTCCCTGAAGAAGTATTGCCACGTTATTTAGAAGAAAACAAAATTCCGTATTACATCTTAGAAAAAGATACCTACAGCATTACTAAACGTTTAACCCCAGAAGGTAAAACGTATTGTGCAGTATGCTCACGTTTACGTCGTGGTTCGTTATACGGCTTTGCTCAAGAAATTGGGGCGACGAAAGTGGCTTTAGGTCATCATCGTGATGATATTTTGGCGACGTTCTTCTTGAACTTGTTCCATGGCGGTAGCTTAAAAGCCATGCCACCGAAATTATTGTCTTCTGATAAAAAGAACATTTTGATTCGTCCACTGGCTTATGTGGAAGAAAAAGACATTATCAAGTATGCAGAAATGCGTAAGTTCCCAATTATCCCATGTAACTTGTGTGGTTCACAGGAAAACTTACAACGTGCGATGCTAAATGACATGCTGCGTACTTGGGATAAAGAATTTCCAAAACGTTTACACAGTATTTTTGGCGCATTGCAAAATGTATCGCCTTCACAACTGGCAGACCGTGAGTTATTCGACTTTGAAGCCTTGGATGAACAACGCGAATTTGACTTCAAAAATAGCGAAAGTTGTTCAACTGAAGAAGGTGAGCCTGAAAGCAAACGCATTAATATGGTGAACTTAGGTTTTATGGCAGATTAAGCCGAAAACTTCATCACGCAAAAGGCATTCTACGGAATGCCTTTTTTATGCTTATGATTTTTCTCATTTTGTTGTTAAACAGTTAAATATTGAACGGTGCGTACAAAAAACTTTAGCCTTTTCGCAAATGATCATGCTATAACAAGCCTCAAGCAAAATATGCTTGCACTGATGTTGTCCGGAACGGCAACACACACGAACAAAATAAATTGAGGAAAGATCATGCCTGCTTTTTTAACTGATGATTGGTTTTCAACTGTAGAAACTCTGACAGCTCAAGCTGGTGATTTAAACTTACCACCTGCATTGGCTAATCTTGCAATTAACCTTGTAGTTGCTGACGCTGCAGGCAATACTGAATTGTCATTAGACGGTGGTGCAATTAAAAAAGGTTTATCTTCAAACGCGAAAACAACGTTGAACATGGATGCTGAAACGTTACGTAAAGTATTTCTTGAGTTTGATATGGCTGCAGCGATGCAAGCGTTTATGACAGGCAAAATAAAAGTACAAGGTGATATGTCACAATTGATGGCATTGCAAACAGCAAAACCAAGTACTGAACAAAAAGATTTATTCAAAAAAGTACTTGAGCAAACTGCTTAAGTCTAAAACGAAAAAAGCTTACCCGAAGGTAAGCTTTTTTTTGTGCGCTCACATGTAAATGTTAGGTGGATGTATATTAGATATTCACCAGTTGTGGTGTGGTTTTAATATGTTCCAAATAAGCACGAATACGTGTGACATATTGCACGGCTTGACGATAACGACCATTGCTGGCTTTGTTACGGTCGAGATAAGCATATAAGTTCACCCACTTATTCGGGTTTTTACCCTGAGCTTGGATGCGCTTTTGAATCTGACTTACAGCACCAGGACCCATGTTATACGCCACTAAGGCATACCAATTACGATCTGGGTAGGGAATGTTGCTATAACGGTTTAACATTTGGTCATAGTACTTTGCACCACCTTGAATGCTTTGAGTCGCATCTGTACGGTTGCTCACACCCATGGCTTTTGCTGTACTGTTGGTCAGCATCATAATGCCACGAACACCGGTCGGGGATACCGAGTCAGGTTTGAGGTAAGACTCTTGATAACCAATTGCTGCCAATAAATGCCAGTCTAGGTCGTATTGCTTGGCCGTGTTTTTAAAACTTGCCTTATAGATCGGCATACGTTTACTTAAATCACGTTGAATCACATTCCAAGAATCTTGTTTGACCACATTACGGTTGTAGAATGATGCCAACTGTCCAATTGCGCCATTTTGTTTGGCACGGCAAATAAAGCCACTCGCGGTTTGGCTGAGTGGATCGTCTGCATTTTTAAATACCCAGTTTAAGTTGCTGTTTAAACCATTTTTTTTCAAAGAAACGGTATCACCACAACTGGCTGAAAATGAAGTCAAGTGTTTGGCTTCAATGGTACTCATTCCGGCAGTGGTCATAGCAAAATTAGCTTGACCTTTGGCAACCATTTTTAAAGCAGTAGCATTGTCGTTCACTGTTTTAAAATCTAATTGGACATTTAAACTTTCTGCATAGTTACGTGCAAGGTCGTAACCAAAACCATGTCGATGTTTACCATCCTGAAAAACAATATCAGGATTGGCAACGGCAACAACAGTGAGTTTATTACTGTTGACGACCGCATCATATTGATGAGCTGTTTTGCTGGCATTAATACTGTGAAAAGGAATTAAGACAGTACTAAGTGCAAGCGCTTTAAATGGGAGAGAGTTAAAAGAGTTAAGGCAAAGCCTCGACCCAGAAGTTGAACTACTGTGCATGTTGTCTCCGCTACAAGTAATTTATGCCCTAAAAAGCAAAGGCAAACACGCCTCAGACTTTTTCAAGTTTGATAAATTCAATAAGGGTTGGGCAGTCATGACGTCATTCAAAAATGACTAGGGGTTTTCGGGAAATGTGTAGAAAATCTACACTGGATAAAAATTAAACAAGCCTAAAAGATGTGCGCATAATAATAAGCAAAAAAATACTTGTCAAATTTTGTACGAAAAAATATTAAAATATGTAACATAAATAATTGATTTTGTTTGCGAATAAATTTTATATACTTTGCCTGTGTAGAAATGGAGGATAAAATAGGCATGTTTTGTAAAAATCAGCGCTTGCTCAAGGCCGAAAAATCATCATGAAATCTAACTTAATTACCCGTGGTGGACACGATTTATTGGTCGCTGAACTTCAACATTTATGGCATGAAGAACGACCTGAAATTACCAAAAAAGTGAACTGGGCGGCCAGTCTTGGCGACCGTTCGGAAAACGCGGATTATCAATATAATAAGCAATTGTTACGCAAAATTGACCGACGTGTACGCTATTTGGGAAAACGTTTGGAAGAGCTTCGTATTATCGATTATTCACCCGAACAAAAAGGGAAAGTCTATTTTGGGGCGTGGGTCGATATTGAAAATGATGAAGGCGAACAAAAAACGTTAAGGATCGTGGGGGTAGATGAAATTTATGATCATCATCCACAGCATATCTCAATTGATTCACCTATGGCTCGAGCACTCCTGTCCAAGCAAGTGGATGATGAGGTCGAAGTCCTAACCCCACTGGGAAAAAAATGTTGGTATATCAATTCAATTCGTTATGAAATGGGCGAAAGTACTGAAAAATAACAAACTGCTCTTATTTTGTTCAATTGGATGTGTTTTTTACAAAATAATTTGCCATTGCTGAAATTTATTTATATGATGGCGGCCATGGAAGCGTGGCAGAGCGGTTTAATGCACCGGTCTTGAAAACCGACGAGGGCGCGAGTCCTCCGTGAGTTCGAATCTCACCGCTTCCGCCAAATTCAAAAACCCTGATGTTTTAACATCAGGGTTTTTTTATATGCGTAAATTGAGGCAATGTAATTAGCTATGATCTTAAGTTAGTATATATTGATTGAGCATCTGTTTTTCAGCTCTAAGCCAAAATTTTACAATCGCCTAAATTTTGTCTGAACGATTCGCCAAGTGTTCAAAATAAGGCAAAATAATTTGCCAATCTGAATTTTTATTTATATGATAGCGGCCATGGAAGCGTGGCAGAGCGGTTTAATGCACCGGTCTTGAAAACCGACGAGGGCGCGAGTCCTCCGTGAGTTCGAATCTCACCGCTTCCGCCATATTCAAAAAACCCCAATGTTTTACATTGGGGTTTTTTTTGCCTAAAATTTTTGAATTATTTTTTCGACAGGCGAAGCTGATATACAGCATGGATATGACATGCTATTAATTATTCACAATAAACAGAAAACAAGATCAATCGATTTAGAAAAGGAATTCATCCATGCAAAAACCAGAGCTTATTCATGAACTGGAATGGCAAGCGCGTTGTCAATTGGCGGCACTGTATCGCTTGATGGCTTATTATAAAATGACCGACTTAATTGATACCCATATCAGCCTGCGTTTAAGTCATGAACCTGAGCATTTTCTGATTAATCGTTATGGTGTGACCTTTGACAAAATGACGGCTTCTGATTTGGTCAAAATTGATCATGAAGGAAAAATTATTGAAAGTTATGATGCAGGGAAGATGGTGAATGTTGCGGGCTTTGTGATTCATTCTGCCTTACATCATGCGCGTGCAAATATTAATTGTGTGATTCATACGCATACTGCGGATGGCGTAGCAGTTTCTGCACAAGAACATGGTTTATTGCCAATCTCACAACACGCGTTAAAGTTCTATCAGAACATTGCTTATCATGAATATGAGGGCATAGCCTTTTCAACTGAAGAGCGTGAAAGGTTGGTGCATGACATGGGTCATTATCGCTGCATGATTTTACGCAATCATGGTTTACTTGCGACTGGAGATAGTGTGGCACGGGCATTTCATGAAATTTATTTTTTAGAACGAGCTTGTCAAATTCAAGTAAAAGCATTGTCGAGTGCTACATTGCATTATCCAAGTCCGAAGATTTGTGAACATACGTTGCAGCAGTTTGAAAATCCGATGGCCGAGCCCATTATTCAAGCGGCTTGGCAGGCGGCCTTGTCTTTAATTGAAGATCAGCACTCAGATTATTGTCGTTAATATAATTTTCTGTCATTTAGCTTATAAAAAAATGGCGCTATGCTTTATGTGCAGAAGAATAGTCATGGCATGAGCAACGCGTTATCATGTTCGTAGTGGAATTATGAGATGAACTATGAAAATCGTTGCAGATGAAAATCTGGCATTTACTGAGTATTTTTTTACCGAATTTGGTGAAATAAAGCAAGCGGCAGGTCGAACATTGACCCATGAGGATGTCAAAGAAGCCGATGCATTATTGGTACGATCAGTGACTCAGGTAAATGCAGAATTAATTCAACAGACCGCACTCAAATTTGTCGGTAGTGCTACGATTGGAACAGATCATTTAGATATTAATGCTCTAGAAAAGCAGGGTATTGCTTGGTCAAATGCCGCAGGTTGTAATGCACAAGCGGTTGCTGAATATGTGATTACTGCATTGCTCTTCGTTAAACCTGAATTATTGAATGCAAATGAACAATTTACCTTGGGCATCGTTGGCTTAGGTAATGTCGGTTCACGTTTGGCCGTCATGGCAGAATTATTCGGTTGGAATGTCATTGGCTATGATCCATTTGTGCAATCTGATCATGTGAAACAAGTTGAATTTGCAGAACTGTTAAAAAAAGCAGATGCGATTAGTATCCATGTGCCACTAACTAAAGTGGGGGAATATCCAACCTATCATTTAATTAATGCTGCTGCACTTGCCGTTATGAAGCCTTCAGCGATTTTGATTAATTCCGCGCGTGGGCCCGTGGTCGAAGAAGCTGCCTTAATTGCCGATATTCAACAAACTCAGCGTAAAGTGGTCTTAGATGTTTTTGAACATGAGCCAGAGATTTCAGTAGCATTGTTGGATTTAATTTACGTGGTGACACCCCATATTGCAGGCTATAGCTTGGAAGGTAAAGCACGTGGCACACAGATGATCTATGAAGCATTCTGTCAAACTTTCAATCAACCGATAAATAAAGCTTTTGAAAGTCAGTTGCCCGTCTGTGAGCAGTATTTTACTGGTGCTGACTTTAAGACGGTATTACAGCGTTATTTAAAAGATATTTATGATATCGCTCGTGATGATGCCAACTTACGTGCTTGCCTAAAAGACGGCAAGGTGGATCAAAAAGCCTTTGATTATTTACGTAAAACCTATCCTTTACGCCGTGAATGGGCTGCGCATGGAGGCCCAGCAGCATGAGTCAGATGAACTTTCAGCCGAGTTGTGAACTCACTGCACTTCGTGCACGTGCCACGATGTATGCTCAAATTCGCCAGTTTTTTGCTGCACGTGATGTGCTTGAAGTGGAAACACCTGTGCTTTCACAAGCGGGTGTCACCGATGTGCATTTAGCATCGGTACAAGCTCAGCGTCATGTGAATGGTCAAAAGCAAACGCATTATTTGCAAACTTCACCTGAATTTGCCATGAAGCGTCTGTTGGCAAGTGGCAGTGGGCCTATCTACCAAATCTGTAAAGTTTTCCGTGATGATGAACATGGACGTAAACACAATAGTGAATTCACCATGTTGGAATGGTACCGTCCGGGTTTTAGCTTAAAAGACTTGATGTTTGAAGTGACTGACCTATTGAATGAAACTTTGAAACAGCGCTTTGGTGAAATTCGTCCGACTATTTTGAGCTATAAGCATGCCTTTATGGATCGTTTGGATTTGAATCCGTTACAAGCCACTTTACAAGAGCTGAAAGATTGCTGTCGTCGTGTGGGGCTAAGCTTAGATCTGGGTGAAGACCGTTTAGGCTATATCGATTTATTGTTCTCGCATTATGTAGAGCTGAGTCTCGGTTTTGATACGCCAGCATTCCTTACAGATTTTCCACCGGAAATGGCTTCTTTGGCGAAAACCCGTGTGGACGAAGATGGTGAATTGGTTGCAGCACGATTTGAGCTATATATCGAAGGTTTAGAGTTAGCAAATGCTTATGATGAACTGATTGATGCAGACGTTTTACGCCGTCGTTTTGAGGCGGATAATGCAGAGCGCGCTAAACTTGGCTTGCATGTGATGCCGATTGATGAATATTTGCTTGCTGCATTACCGCATATGAGCGAGTGTGCAGGTATAGCCTTAGGTATTGATCGATTGCTAATGGTGGCTATGAATCAGCTAAAGCTTGAAAAAGTCATTAGTTTTCCAGCAGCTGTGTCATAAGTGAACTGAATAGCTGCTGTCTATAAATGCTTATACATTTTAGACAGCAGCATAGCTTTCAAATTTAAAAAGGCCTATCAACGTATAGATTGTGATTTAGCGATAATATGTCTAAATATTTATAAAAGATGCAATTTAATTACAGCAGAGTAGCTCAAATTTTATATAAATTATCAATGTCACAATAATAAAAAGAGTAATAAAGGCTATTTCAAGACCTTTATTTCTTTGAATTTTTTTATGATAGAAAACAATGCTGAGTGGGGAAAGAAAAAAGGAGACAATTATCGCCCACAGCCAGTTTAAATTTGGGCTTCTATCAATACTCCCGTCATTCTGTGTAGTCCAGTCTTGATGTGGATGAATAAAATCCACAGCAGCGCTCGCTAATAGAAAAATATTAATATAAAACATAACTCCCAAAACTATATAAAAAGGAATAGAGCTTATAAATGAACGCTTAATTATTAAGGAGCCTAGGGCTAACATTCCAAAAAATATCATGATGAGCTGTGGCAAACTTTTTAAAAGGGTTTGGGTAAAGCCCATCCCTACTAGGAGTCCGCAAAAGACAATAGCAATCAATATATTGGAAAGTTGTTTCTTCATTATTTTTATTCTTTTTACCAGTCTTAAATTGGGTTGAGTATCAGTATTTAATTTTCAGAGATGACACTAGATTATTTCAATTTTTCATTTATTTCAAAATACTTCGGCAGGCTTAACAGCAATGATGAAAGTCAATCCTCTCATTTCTGAGAGGATTTATTTTAAGCTGTAGGCGTGTTATGGCCGAGTTCATGCTTGAATTGTCCGATAGCTTCAATTCGTTTCTGAATCAACATTTCACCAATATCAGGGCCTTTCACATCTGAAGGTAAGTCAGAAGCCTTAATATTACGAACCACCTGCATGGCATCTAAAACGTATTGAGCTTGCGGATAGGCACGATCCTCTAAACCTAAGCGACCACGTGAATCACATTCACAGGCTTGTACAAAGGCCTCTACGCGTTCAGGACGGCGTAATACATCCATACGTTGTAACAGACGCCATAATGTTCCCGGTTTTAAACTCAGAGCTTGATGGCATTTTAAATGCTCTTTACACACTGAGATGGCCAATTGTTTGGTATTGGTGGGAACTCGCATACGGTCACAGATTTCGGTAACAGGTTTTACCCCACGCTCTTCATGCATGATATGGCGCGGTAACTCATCTACTGGAGTGAGTGCTTTACCCAAGTCGTGTACCAGTACAGCAAAACGAACATCCAAAGAATAATTTGCACGACACGCTTGTTGTAGCGACATCATGGTATGAATACCACAGTCTATTTCAGGATGATATTCAGGACGCTGTGGAATACCGTATAACGCATCAATTTCAGGGAATAAGACTTTTAAAGCGCCACAGGCTCTTAAGACTTCAAAATATTCATCTGCATGGTCTTCCATTAATGCACGGGATGTTTCCTTCCATACGCGTTCAGGTGTGAGGGCTTCAAGCTCGCCAGATTTGGCAAGCTCTTGCATCAGCGCAAGTGTTTCTTCAGCCACTTTAAAACCTAAAGCTTTATAACGTGCTGCAAAACGTGCAATCCGCAGAACTCGCAAAGGATCTTCGACGAAGGCATCAGACACATGGCGAAGGATGCGTCGCTCTAAATCTTGTTGACCATGGTAGGGATCATAAATTTGGCCAGCATCATCCATGGCAATCGCATTGATCGTGAGGTCACGTCGAATGAGATCTTGTTCGAGTGTGACATTGACGTCGGTATAAAATTCAAAGCCATGATACCCATGTCCAGACTTACGTTCTGTACGGGCTAAGGCATATTCGTCTTTGGTCTCTGGATGAAGAAAAACAGGGAAATCTTTACCCACAGGTTGATAACCTTGAGCAAGTAATTGTTCCGGCGTTGCACCGACAACGACATAATCTTTTTCGTGATAGGGGTGCCCGAGCAAGTGATCTCGAACTGCACCGCCTACTAAATAAACTTGCATGAAAAAACCTCTATTCTTAGAGCAATCATGCTACAGAACAGAGGTTTTCTCAAGTCACAAAGTGTGTTCAAGTCAACTAAATTAGAGTGCTAATTTTTCGTTTTCTTGAATCTCTGCAACTGTTAATGCAGTCATATTCACTAAACGGCGAGTTGTCGCTGTTGGTGTTAAAATATGAACAGGTTTTGCAGCACCCAAAAGAATTGGGCCAATCGTCACGTTACTACCCGATGTTGATTTCAACAAGTTGAACGAAATGTTCGCTGCATCCAGATTCGGCATAATCAGCAAGTTCGCAGAACCTTTAAAACGTGAGTTCGGGTATGCGAAATGACGAATATTTTCATCCAATGCAGCATCACCATGCATTTCACCTTCAACTTCAAGTTCAGGTGCAATTTCTGACAAAATATCATAAACCTTACGCATTTTTTGTGCGCTAGGATCATTTTGGTCAGAACCGAAACTTGAGTGAGAAAGCAATGCTACACGCGGCGTAATACCAAAACGGCGGACTTCTTCAGCCGCTAAAATAGTCATTTCAGCAAGCTGTTCAGCTGTTGGGTTACGGTTAATGTAAGTGTCGGCAATAAACAAGTTACGATCTTCAAGCATTAATGCATTCAGCGTGAAGAAGTTATTACGGCCTTCTTTTAGCCCAATCACATTGCTGACGAAGTCTAAGTGAATGTCATAGCTAGAATAAGTACCACATAGCATACCGTCAGCCACACCATGACGAACCAGCATTGCAGCGATCAGGGTAGAGCGACGACGTGCTTCACGCTGAGCGTATTCAGGTGTTACACCTTTACGTTGCATGATGCTGTAGTAATCGTCAGCAAACTTATCGTATTCAGGGTTTTTCTCTTGATCGACGATAGTGATGTTCACGCCGTCTTCAAGACGTAGACCTAATTTCTTGATGTTCGCTTCAATGACTGCAGGACGACCGACAAGAATTGGTTTTGCTAAACCTTCATCAACAGCAATTTGCACCGCGCGAAGTACACGTAAATCTTCACCTTCAGCATATGCAATGCGTTTCGGATCAGTTTTCGCTTGCGCAAAAATTGGTTTCATCATAAACGCAGAGTTGTAGACGAATTCAGATAAACGTTGACGATATGCAGAGAAGTCTTGAATCGGACGAGTTGCAACACCAGAATCCATCGCTGCTTGTGCAATTGCAGGTGCAATTTCAAGAATCAAACGTTGATCTAATGGGCGCGGAATCAGGTAATCACGACCAAATGAAGCAGATTTTTCACCATACGATGCAGCATCAGCTTCGACATGCGCCATGCGAGCAATCGCATGTACACAAGCAATCTTCATCTCTTCATTAATCGTAGTTGCGCCAACATCTAGTGCACCACGGAAAATATAAGGGAAGCAAAGTGCATTGTTCACTTGGTTTGGATAGTCTGAACGACCTGTTGCCATAATCACGTCTGGACGTGCTTCATGTGCATGTTCAGGAAGAATTTCAGGGTCTGGGTTAGCAAGGGCAAAGATAATCGGATCTTTCGCCATGACTTTAACCATTTCTTTGGTCAAAATACCTGCTGCAGAAAGACCAAGGAACATGTCCGCACCTTCCATTACATCAGCAAGCTGAGAGCCTTCGATGTCTTGAACATATGCTTTTTTAGACTCATCCAAGCCTTCACGTTTAGTGGTCAATAAACCGCGTGAATCTGCCACAACGATGTTTTCTTTTTTCACGCCAAGTGCGCAAAGTAAGTTCAAACATGAAAGGGCAGCAGCACCTGCGCCAGAAGCGACAATTTTGATTTCTTCAATTTTTTTGCCATTGAGTTGAAGTGCATTCAGTAATGCAGAACCCACAATGATCGATGTACCGTGTTGGTCATCATGGAACACAGGAATATTCATGCGTTCACGAAGTTTTTGCTCGATGTAGAAACACTCTGGGGCCTTGATGTCTTCAAGGTTGATACCACCGAAAGTAGGTTCTAATGCTGCAACGATATCTACGATTTTGTCTGGATCGTTTTCAGCAATTTCAATGTCAAAAACATCAACACCAGCGAATTTTTTGAATAGAACGCCTTTACCTTCCATAACAGGTTTTGACGCTAAAGGACCAATGTTACCTAAGCCTAGTACGGCTGTACCGTTACTGACTACAGCAACAAGATTACCGCGCGCTGTGTAAAGTGCAGCAGTAGATGGGTCGCGTTCAATTTCTAAACAAGGTGCAGCGACACCTGGCGAGTATGCGAGGGCTAAATCGTGTTGGTTGACCAATTGTTTGCTTGGTGTAACGCTGATTTTCCCCGGAGTTGGAAATTCGTGATAATACAAAGCCTGCTGTTTTAAAGATTGATCGTCCATCTGTATCTCGATTGTGTTTTGTTTATCCAATATAAAGCTGAAATGCTTGCTTTATCCGCTTGAATATAACATTAGTTGCACAGTTGGGACAGTCGAAGTCGCGTCTTTTTCAGACAATCTTATAGCTCAGGCATAGTGACTTATATTAAGTAAGTATAAGCAGGCGAAGAGATATTATTTTCAAGGAACACGGTTGCCTCTTCTTGTGGCAATGGCTTAGAGAAAAAATAGCCTTGAGCAATGTCACATTCTAAGTCTTGTAGATACTGTAACTGTTGTTCGGTTTCAATCCCTTCAGCGACTACCGTCATGCCCATCGCTTTGCCCATGGCAATCATGGCACTGACGATGGCCAATTGTTTATTTTCACCAATTTTAGAGATAAAACTCCGGTCAATTTTTAAGATATCAATTGGGAAATCAGCTAGATAAGATAATGATGAGTAGCCCGTACCAAAGTCATCAAGTGAAATATTGATTTTACGTTTTTTGATTTCGTTTAACAGTTCACGTACTGAATCTAGATTTTCGACCAAAGAGGATTCGGTAATTTCCAGTTCTAAACTTGCACCATCAATTTGATTGGCATCTATCGCTTCATCAAGATCATTTAACAATTGTCCACGGCGCAGTTGCTGCGCGACAATATTGACGGATACACAAATATTTTGATAACCCAAATTATTCCAAAAGCGAATTTGCTGCGCGGTTTTTTGCAGGACAAAACGCCCGATATCGGAAATTAAACTGGTTTGTTCTGCTAAAGGAATAAATAAGCCCGGTGGTATTAAGCCTTTTTCAGGATGATTCCAGCGCACCAAGGCTTCAAAACCGTAAATATTTTTATCACGGAAATTGATCTTCGGTTGGTAATACACCACCAGCTCATTATTTTGAATGGCTTTACGTAAGTCTCGTTCCAAGAAGATCCCTTGCTCTAATAATGCGGTATTTTCATTGGAATAATAACGTGTAGTATTGCCTCCCAAATTTTTAGCTTCGCTCAGCGCTTGTTCTGCACAGTTATTTAGATAATCTAGCTGACGGCCATGCTCAGGATAGAACGCTACACCCATCGATAAGGTGATGACATGTTCTTGGCCAAAAATATTAAATGGAATGCTAAAGGCTTTATTGATGCGTTCACAATGCTCATGCACAGAAGGGCGGATGTGTGAAATTTCATACACAATCGCAAAATCATCGCCATTTAAATGTGCAACAAACAGAGCTTCGGCATTGGTCAGACGCAAACGCTGTGCGACTTGGCGTAACAGTTCGTCACCACCGTTATTGCTGAGATATTCATTTAATGGACGGAAACGGTCGATGTTTAAACGTATGACGGCCAACTGTTTAATCGAATCTTGTTGCGAAACTAAATACTGATGCAGTTGATAGTTGTAATAAAAACGGTTCGGCAAATCCGTTAAAGTGTCATAATTTTCTAAATAAGATAAACGTTGTTCTTGCAATTTACGTTCTGTTAAATCTGAGACAATTCCAATGTAATGGGTGACGCGATTTTGATCATCGGTAATCGCATTAATATGCATCCATAGCGTCAGTTCTTTACCTGAAAGAAATTTTTCGTGCAATTCACCATCATATTCACCAATTTTCAGCACTTGTTTAATGATCGAGTAGTGCATACTGCGTTGAATTGATTTGTAATTTGCTGTGATATCAAATAGATGTTTGCCAATAATTTGGTCGTAGTTAAATCCAGTTAATTGTTCGTAAAACGGATTGACTTCGATATAGCACAGCTCTTCATTTAAAATGAAAATCCCTTCAGCGGCTTGTTCGAGTACGCTGGCTGCAAGTTTTAAACGTTCTTGAGACGTCCGTTCTTGATGGATATCACGACGAATACCGACCATGCGCAAGGGCTTGCGGTTATCAGGATCGCGTTGAATGACTCGCCCAATATCATGTACCCAACTCCATTTTCCTTGACTGTTTTGAATCCGATAGGTGGCCTCATAACGGTCTTTAAATCCACGAAGATGTTGAATCATCGCTGATTTAAAATGAGGGATATCATCAGGATGGATCACATGTTGTAATTGTTGCTGATGCTCTTTCGAATGTCTAAGGGTTTTTTCTTGCTTATAGTTGGTGACAACGATTTTACGGTCTTTGATATTCCAATCCCAAGGACGTAAACCGGCGATTTCATGCGCAAGGACTAAATTGGCTTGTTGGTTTTCTAAATCCTTGTTCATTTGCTCAATGTCGAAGGTCCGTTCTTTGACTTTTTGTTCAAGGATTTGGTTACCTAGTTGTAATTGTAATTCGATGTCACGTGATTTGTTGACTTCATCTTGGAGCTGCTGACACAGTTCATCAGTCCATTTGACTTGTTGCTTGGCACTATCAACCAGTAGGTTGTTTTTTGCATGTAAGGTCGACACACGACGGTGAATCCGATATGACGTCATGGCGCACATTAGAATCACAATGAGCCCAAAATTAATACTCAGGCTAAATAAGTGATTTGAACTATCTAAGAAAAAGAACTGTGCAATCAGATACGGCACGATAGACGGGATAAAGGCTAAACAAAAATAATTGAGTTTTTGCGTTAAATAGGTCAAACCAAAGGTTTGCGTCACGATCAAGAGTAGGGCTGAGAGCGTTAAGGCCTGAATCGGTTCAAAGCTTTGATTGGTCGCAGGTAAATAGTAAAAAATTAAAAAGATACCGCTCGCAATAAGCGTACCGACTGAAAAACACTGAAATTGTAGCCAACGATGCGCAATCATCAGTGAATATTGTTCAGGTTTAAAATAAACGGTGCTCATCAGCCAGCATAAACTGACAAAAACTTCGGTAAAAATAAACCAAATATTGAAATATAAAGATGGTGATTTATAAAAAATTTGATATATCGAAAAAATATATAAGCAAATAATCAGAATACTGACTAAAAAATAGCGGCTATGGCGAATCGTGTTCGCAATTTGAGCAGTATGATTGTACTGCTTGATATATTCATCTTGTTTATACGTCATGAATATAAAAACCCTGCCTTAACCAAATTTAGATCGTTGTATTTGTATTGTTCCTGAGAGTATTTGTTTATTCTTAGTAACAAATCATTTGTTTTTATTGACTCTAGGGTAATTGCGTTACAAATAAAAAGCAATATCAAGGATGCCATCATTGATGCTTTCAGATGAACCATCGAGTAAAAATTAAATAAATTTATAATTTAAAATTGAAAGTGCAACTACAGGTGCAGTTTCTGTGCGAAGGACACGTTCACCGATACACCAGTTCACAAAACCTTTCTCATTTGCTGCGCTGATCTCGGCTTCGCTCAAGCCACCTTCAGGGCCAATCAGTAAGGCAAAGTGCGGGTCAGCATCTGCTAATACATCAACTTCATCTTTATTGGGTGCGAGTACCAACTTGGTTGTCGGTAGATTACTCTCCAACCATTTTTCAAGAGAAAGGGGCGCAAGTACTTTAGGGACAATGTTGAGACCACATTGTTCACATGCAGCAATAGCAATGCTTTGCCAATGGTCGAGTTTCTTTTGATCACGATCGTACTTCAAACGCATTTCACAACGTTCGGATGTGAGTAGTTGAATTTCAGAAACACCGAGTTCCACCGCTTTTTGAATTGCATAATCCATGCGGTCGCCTTTGCTCATCACTTGACCCAATAGTGCTGTAAAATGTGGTGTGCGATTGCTTGGATTGAATTGCAAAACTTGGACGGCAGCCGACTTTTTAGCGACTTCAACCAATTCAACATGGTATTCGCCACCTTGCCCATTGAACAAAGTGGCAGTTTCGCCCACTTGAGCACGTAAAACTTTTACCCAGTGATGAAACACTGTTTCCGTTAATTCAACAGTCGTATCAACAGTTAAATCAGCTTCAATATAAAAACGTGGCATTAAAGTTTTACTCTCAAAAAGGTCGAAATGTCTTATGCAAGACCGAGGTCTTTCACAAGTTGACGTGTAGGGTCAGTGGTATTCATGGTGTAGAAGTGCAGGCTTGGCGCACCACCAGCAATCAGGCGTTCGCAAAGTTTCACAATCACTTCATGACCAAAGGCTTTGATTGACGCTGTGTCGTCGCCATAAGTCGCAAGCTGTTTGCGAATCCAGCGAGGAATTTCTGCACCTGTACCATCAGCAAAACGAATTAAATTGCTTGCATTGGTAATCGGCATAATGCCTGGAGCGACAGGAATGTTCACGCCTTCTTTTTGAATGCGCTCTACAAAGTAGAAATAGGCATCTGGATTAAAGAAGAACTGGGTGAGTGCTGCATTAGCGCCAGCATTGGCTTTGTCGCAGAAACGTTTGATGTCGAGATCAAAGCTGTCTGCTTGCGGGTGCATTTCTGGGTATGCTGCAACTTCAATTTTGAAATGATCACCAGTATGTTCACGGATGAAACGCACAAGATCTGTTGCATAAGGCAATTCGCCTAAGCCCACCTGACCAGAGGGCAAGTCACCGCGCAGCGCAACAATACGGTCAATGCCTTGTGACTTATACAAATCCAGCAATTCGGCAATACGTTCTTTGCTGTCACCAATACAAGACAGGTGAGGGGCAACAGGTGTGCCTTTACCGTTGAAGTCGTTCAATGTAGACAAAGTACGTTCACGGGTAGAACCGCCTGCACCGTATGTTACAGAGAAAAATTCAGGATTTAATAATTGTAGTTCTTGGTGTACAACTTTAAGTTTTTCCGCGCCCGCATCAGTTTTGGTCGGGAAGAACTCAAAGGAAATAGGAATCTGTTTTGACATGTTCAAATCCTTTTTTTATAAATACTTTTATTTAAAAAAATCCCCTCATCCTAACCTTCTCCCTGAGCCATATATGGCGCAAGAGAAGGGACTTCCATTATGAAAGTAATAGTTATTTGGAGTTAACAACAAATTTGCTTTCACAATGAAGAGTTCCCTCTCTTGCGCTGAGCTTCAAAGCAGTGCTTGAAGCACGCTCAGGAGAGGGTTAGGGAGAGGTATTTATAAAACTTAGTATTTATAAGCCTCAGCTTTGAACGGGCCTTCAACTTGAACACCGAGGTAATCCGCTTGTTCTTGAGTCAAAGTCGTCAATACGCCACCGAAACCTGCAACCATTGCTGCAGCAACTTCTTCGTCTAATTTCTTAGGAATAAGTTCTACGCGGATCGCCGCTTGTTTTTGATCTTCTGAAAGATCAGCAAATTTTTCAGCGAACAAGTGCATTTGACCCAATACTTGGTTAGCAAAAGAACCATCCATAATACGCGATGGGTGACCAGTTGCGTTACCAAGGTTCACCAAACGACCTTCAGAAAGAAGGATTAAGTAATCGTTTTCATTTTCGGTACGATACACTTGGTGAACTTGTGGCTTAACTTCAACCCACTTGTAACCGCGTAGGTAGTTTGTATCGATTTCAGTGTCGAAGTGACCGATGTTACAAACTACAGCGCCAGCTTTTAATGAATCAAGCATTGCTGCGTCACATACGTGGTAGTTACCAGTCGTTGTTACGATCAAGTCAGTATTTTGAAGAAGGTCAAGGTTGATGTCTTCTTTCTTGCCAGTTTGAATGCCATTTTTATACGGAGCAACAACTTCGAAACCGTCCATGCATGCTTGCATTGCGCAGATTGGGTCAACTTCAGTTACACGTACAATCATGCCTTCTTGACGAAGTGATTGAGCAGAACCTTTACCTACGTCGCCATAACCGATCACAAGCGCACGGCGGCCAGATAAAAGCATATCTGTACCACGTTTGATGGCATCATTTAGAGAGTGACGGCAACCGTATTTGTTGTCGTTTTTAGACTTAGTTACAGAGTCGTTTACGTTGATTGCAGGAACTTTTAAAGTACCGTCGCGGTGCATTTCGTAAAGACGTTGAACACCTGTAGTGGTTTCTTCAGTAATACCGTGGATTTTAGCAATTACTTCTGGGTATTTTTCGTGAACAAGTGCAGTTAAGTCACCGCCATCATCCAGAATCATGTTGGCATCCCAAGGTGTACCGTTCACATTGATTTGCTGTTCAAGACACCACATGTATTCTTCTTCAGTTTCGCCTTTCCAAGCAAATACAGGAATACCTGCAGCAGCGATTGCAGCAGCAGCGTGGTCTTGAGTAGAGAAGATGTTGCATGAAGTCCAGCGTACTTCTGCGCCCAATTCAACTAGAGTTTCAATTAAAACTGCAGTTTGAATAGTCATGTGGATACAGCCTAGGATTTTCGCGCCAGCAAGGGGTTTAGCCGCTGCATAGCGTTTGCGAAGACCCATTAGGGCTGGCATTTCTGCTTCTGCGAGTTTGATTTCTTTACGGCCGTAGTCAGCTAGTGAAATATCGGCAACTTTGTAATCTGTAAATGAAGCATTAACCGCGTTCATCACGATCTCCTTAATAAAAACAATTGATCATTCAGTTCGCGGATGCCGTTGTTGATTGGAACGAGTGTCCAACCGAATCGTCGAGCCTAGCGATCTTATATTTAGTGCCTATAAGAAAGTCGCAGCATCCCTCGACTAGGGCAGTATTGTACTTGGAATTACGTTTTGTTCCAATCTGAAATTGGTTAATATCTGACTTATAGATTTCTTGATCTATAAAATTACGCTGTGAGTATTTAAATTTAATAAATCGCTTGGGAGTATAAGAAGAATGATTAAACCCTTAATGGCTTTATTGATGTTTTGGCCAGTGCTTGCCGTATCCAATGATTCAACAGGCTATGTGGCAACAGGCGGTGTGCAATACCTGAAAAATAAAGATATTCAAATGTTCAGTGAAGACCTGTTTATTAGTAAAAAAATCATCAAGGTCGATTACCAGTTCAAAAATTTAAGCAATAAAGATGTGACTGAAACGGTCTTATTTCCGCTGCCAAAAGTTGAAAACTTCTTTGAATCTGATTTTGCCAATACTGAAAAATTGCTAAAAAGTTTTAAAGTTCAGGTGAATGGAAAAACGATTCAGCCTGAAATGCACGTACGCACTTTTATTCAAAAAGATGAGAAAACAGCGCCGATTGATATGACTGAGAGTTTTAAGCAATGCGGATTTACGGAAAAAGACATGCTGAATCCGTGGAGCAGGCAAGATGTTGAATATAAAACTTTTGAGGCAAAGCTTAGAAACTGTAAAAATGCAGCGCTGCAAAAAGTATTGCCCAAAGATTTGAGTGAAGAAATTTCATGGTCATCTCAGGTGATTTATAGCTGGAAGCAAACGTTTAAAGCCAATGCGCTCACACGTGTACAGCATCAATATGCACCGCTAGTGGGTGGGTCTGTGGCTTTATATCCTGATGAATATAATAAAAGTTATTGTATGGATCAAAACTTTAAGGCAGGACTCAGAAAGGCTAAATCACAGCATGCACCATTTCAAGCGCTGGGCTATATCTTAAAAACTGGTGCCAATTGGGCAAAGCCTATTCAAGATTTTAAACTGACTATCGAGCGTGATGCAGGAGAGTTGGTTTCTTTTTGCTGGGCAGGTAAAGTGAAGAAAATCAGCGCTACGCAGTTTCAAATGGTTGAAAAGAATTTTGTGCCCAAACAAGATTTGGACATTATTTTTGTGCATGTGAAATCAGGTCTGGATTAAAACTTGCAGGCAAAACTGCTGCGATTTGTTTATCATCGTCCATAAGCAATTTTGAGTTTTGATATATGTCGATGGAAATACCTGATGAGTTGGCAAATTTAGAAGCCAACGGGGGCATTTATGCGGTGTGGATGCTGCTGCAGCACTTAGGTATAGATGCAGACATTCAGCAACTCATCGAAGTTTGCGCTTATGAAGCTGACCATGGCACAACAACCATTGGTTTAGCCGTTGGGTTAAAGAAGTTTGGCTTCCAAGTAAAGTTTTACACAGAGCATGATCCTGAGCTGCAAGACAGTGAAAAACGCAGCTATGCGGAAGCGGATCAATTGGAACTGCCTATATTGCCTGCAATTGGCTATGCACAAATTCAGCAGGCTTTTGAACAAAATCAGTTTGTGATTGTCTATTACGACACCCTAGACGGAGTGGGGAATCATTCCTTGGTGTATGACATTGATGAGACAGAGATCAGTTTCTTTGACAGCTTTGATGCCATGCCAGCAGACGTATTTGAACAGCAGCGTGGTGCGGAAGGCATTTGCCGACAAGTCATTATTGTGGATGTAAATGATTATGTGGCGAGCTGAGCCATTTTGTTAAAAGCAAAAAGCCCATCATGAGATGGGCCTTTTTCTTTGTGATTTAAGCTTTGGGCTGTTCGGCCGCATTGGCTTTTTCATTCCAAAAATCTGCTTTTTCTTCATCAGCGTCGATGCCTAATCCATTAGCATAAATAAAAGCCAAATCACGCATGGCTTGAACTTCACCTAATTTTGCAGATTGTTCAACCAGTTCAATGGATTTAGCGACATCTTTTTCCACCACATCGCCGCGACGGTAAAAATTGGCGAGTTCTAAAATTGCAGCAGGATGGTCATGTTTTGACGCTTGTTCTAACCAGCGGTGCGCATGCTCAAAATAGGTTTTAGATTCTTCAGGATCTTCTTCGAGCATATCTTTGGCATAGACTGCATAACCTTCACCCAGCCAATACATCGCTTCTACATGACCTAACTGAGCTGCTTTGAGTGCCCATTCTTCAGCAAGTTCAACATGCTCATCATTTTCACTTTGCATATAAATTTCAGCCAGTTCAAATTGAGCATCTTTATTTCCTGCCATGGCGCGGTTATATAAAGCAGGAGAGATCGAAAGTTCAGACATGTGTAATCCAAAAGAGCAGAATAGGCATAGCCTAATCGGTTGGCATGAAAAAAGCCAATCCGAAGATTGGCTTTCAATGTTTAGAGATCGTTGTCTAAAGAATTAAAATTTCAATAACACTGCAGACAATACAAATATGACAACTAATGCACCGATAATTTTCCAAAAATATTCAGCGATATAACTAATACATAGCCCGACAAATAAAGCCGCAATGGTCAGCGCGCCAAACCAATAACTGATGTTATTGCTCGGCGTGCCAAGTGAGAGGCAAATTATCAAGGCAATAATCAATAGCGCCCAGCCGACTAACGTGGCTAACCGTGTTTGGCCCACACTTAACTCTTTGCTGTAGAACTGCTTTTGATGTTTAGACATGCTGCATGCCAAGGCAAAAAAACCTAAGCTACTCAGTGCCCAAATCAGGAGAAAGAACATCATGCTTCAACCTCCTTTGTGCCACGTGCTTTTTTAACAGGCAGCCCTTTATGCTTTTTCACTTTGTAAAATGAATAGGCAAACAAGATAGCCAAAAGCCACATTGCAAGATCAAAGGATGCAATCATCCATTGGCCATTTGCCATGGTATTCCAAAGCGCTTGACCACCAGTCATGAAGTTTACAATTGGCAGTAAGGCAAAAATTGCTGTGGCAAAAGCTAAAAGTTCCAGCCACGCTTGACGGTGCGTACGGAACATCGCATAAACGAGCGTCAGTAGCCAAACAATAAAGAAACTACGAATTTCTAATTCCGAACGGTTTTCAAGCTGTGCGGGAATAAAACGGTTGGCATAGAAAAATGCTGCACAGGCAATGGGTAAACCAATAATCGCTGCAATATTGGTCACTTCAGCCGTGCGGTAGCCAAATGATTTAAAGCCTTGTTTCTGCTGTTGAGGCGCACGTTTTACACACCACAGAATGAGACCTGTAGCGACCATCAGGGTGCCTACAATCCCTGAAATAAACAGCAGCCAACGTAGTGCTAAATCTACACCGCGTGCTTCATGTAGCGTAGTGACTACATTGTAAATACCCATCGGTACAGAAGGGTGCTTTAACTTGGCACTTTCGTCAGTTAAGTCTTTGCCAGTTACGCCATCAAATTGTTTGCTTGCATAGACATTTCGATAAGCAACACTTTCACCATGTAAGGCGCGTAGTTCAATTTTAGCTTGGTCTGTATTCGGTGCAATGATGCTAACGGTACTAATCGGATTGGTTTTCCATTCAGTCTGAACCGCAGTCACGATTGGCGCTAAGTTGGTCAACGGCGCAGCAACGACAGGTTGCTCTTCACGTTTAGAGCGACGATCTCCTCGACCTTCACCACGGCCCTCAGCACGATTTTCGCCTTGGTTTTGTGCAGAATTGGCACGGGCTTGCTGTGGGCGTTCGCCACGTTCTTCGCGTCCTTGGGCAGATTCACGTCCTTCAGGTTTATTTTCTTGAACTAGGGCACGATTTTGTTCTTGTAAAAATTGTCCACGGTTTTCATAAATACGCTCAATCCCCCAAGGCATGATTGTAAATAACAGCAGCAACAGGCCACTAAAGGTGATCATGATGTGGAAGGGAAGCGCAAATACTGCGGTTGCATTATGTGCATCGAGCCAAGAACGTTGTCCTTTACCTGAACGGAAGGTAAAGAAATCTTTAAAGATTTTTTTATGAGTAATCACACCACTAATGATGGCAACTAACATCAACAGTGTCGCTATCCCGACAAACCATCGCGTCCACATACGTGGCATACCATAAAGTTCGAAATGGAAACGATAGAGAAAATTACCACCACGCGTATCGCGCGGCTCAAGCACTTCACCTGTAGCACTATCAATGTAGATTTGTTTACCACCACGGCGTGCGCGAGGGTCTTCACCTTGTTCACGAACGGTAATTAATGTGGCATTTTGACGCGTATTCGGCAGTAAAATATTCCAAGCACCTGCATTTGGATGATTTTGCTGTAAATAATTCAGTGCGACTTGAGTTTGTTGGACTTGTGAACTGGCTGGAACGGATTGATGCAGCTCAGGTGTCATCCAAACATTGATTTCATTTTTAAAAAAGCTCAGGGTTCCGGTCAGGAAAATTGCATACAGCAACCAACCTAAGATGAGGCTAGCCCATGTATGCAGCCAAGACATGGACTGGCGTGGTCCCTCAACTTTTGCATCAACACGCATTTTAGCTTCCCATCATCATATAAACGGCATACAAACACACCGCAGGGATCACAATGCCTAAAGTTGCTTTGAGGGTTTTATTCACCATAAAGACCCAAATAAATGCACAGCTCCACAGGATAAATGCAATTAAAGTTGCACTCATGGCTGCACTTCCGCGGTCTTCGCTAAACACATCTGCGATTACGATGGCAGATAGCATCGCGACAACATATCCGCCCACTAAAGCGAGGGCAAAGCGATAGAAAATCATCAAGCGATAGGTCAATAGAGAAGGGGTGTCTTTACGCGTTTTAGGCAGCGCAGATGTGAGGGGGGTCACGAGTGCCTCAGGTGGTGAGCTATTCATAAAATACTTAAGCGCTTGGAAATTGTATTAAAGTTAATCTAAATGATAACAATTATTATTAATAATTAGAATAATGTATTCACAAAATTATTGATTTTTCAGCATGCTGAGTAGAAATGGATTTAAATGAGGAGAATTAAAGGCGAAAAAATAGCGACCGGAGTCGCTATTTTAGAATGCAAGAATGCTTAATTCTCTACATTATTGCTCTTGTTGAATGCCTGCAACTAACCAGTCTTGATCAGAACCCACAGGTTTAACAAAATGCCATACTTCAGCAAATGGCTGTGGCAGGCTATTTAAGTCTTCACTTACCGTACCTGTAAAACGCACACTTACAACGTATTGACCATTTTCGTTAGCAGAATCGACCACCATAGCATTTAAGTTAGAAAACTCAGCAACGTCTTCATCTTTATTCGCCATAATGTCGTTATACATAGACTGGTAAAGGTCAGGCGTTAAGTAACGCTGAATTTCAGAAATGTTGCTTGCAGTATTCATCGATTGAATGTGGTTAAAACGCTGACGTGCAACACGTAAAAATGTTGCTGGTTCTGTACCATCAGGCAATTGATTGCCGCTGTTGGTATAGGCAGCACCAAAAGGCGCGTTCGTTGCAGCAGCTGCACCAAATGGAGCATTTGAAGCTGCTGAATTACCGCCTACAGAATTACCAAAAATATTCGTATTGTCATTGCCTGCACGAGGTGCGGCATTTTGCTGGCCAAACGGTGCATTGTTTGCACCGCTGTTTGGCGCATACGGATTGTTAGTGGCTAGTTTTTTTTTTGCGCCCATCTTACGGAAAATGAAGAAGGCAACAGCAGCGGCAAGTAAAATCCAGATCCAGCCTGGAATACCACCTTTCTCTTCCTGTTGTTGAGCTTGCGCTTCAGAAGCTGCTTGACCGTTATTGTCATCGGCCATCGCATTTGCAGCGACAGCACCAATTGCAGCACCAGCCACACCAGCAGCAACCATTCCGCCCACATTCGAGCCAGATTTTGCTGGAGCGCCAGCAGTTGCAGGCTGTTGAACAGGAGCAGATTGACGAGGTTGCTGATAAGACTGAGTTGGAGCAGCTTGACGGCTCATACCATGGCTTTTACCACCACCGGCACGTTTCGCTTCTGCAATCGGCGCTACCAAAAGGGCTGCTGTTAAAAGAGCAGTCATCAAACCACGCTGTCGAACTTCCATCAAATTTTCCTATATCTATATAAATTTAAAATAGCCATCTAGTTATGCCGCCATTTGTACTGAATTTCAATAGAACATCGGTAAAAAATTGAAAATTCATTCAAAATAAACGATTCAACGTGACTAAGACTCATCGGTCAGCGTAATTGCCTGACTCAATGCCTCATGTAAACGTGCCACAGAAATAATCTCTACACCTGAAATTGGTTTTTGCGGTGCATTCCCACGCGGTAAAATAATGGTTTTGAAGCCATGCTTAATGGCTTCTTTGAGTCGTTCCTGTCCATTGGGTACAGGACGGATTTCGCCTGAAAGTCCAACTTCGCCAAATACCGCCAAATGCTGTGGCAGGGCTTTAGCTCTTAAGCTAGAGGCACAAGCTAAAAGTACGGCAAGGTCAGAACCTGTTTCTGTGATTTTTAAACCACCCACGACATTGACATAGACATCTTGTCCAGCGGTTTGTACGCCACCATGACGGTGCATAACGGCTAAAAGCATGTTTAAACGGTTTTGTTCTAAACCTAAGGCCACGCGTCGAGGTTGTCCGTGCGCATCATCTACCAAAGCTTGAACTTCAACCAAAAGTGGGCGTGTACCTTCACGGCTAATCATGACAATGGAACCCGGAATGGCTTCATCATAACGACTAAGGAAAATAGCGGAGGGGTTTGATACCTCGCGCAGACCTTTATCGGTCATGCCAAATACACCAAGCTCGTTGACTGCACCAAAACGGTTTTTCACTGCACGAATCATACGGAAGCGCGAGTCAGACTGACCTTCAAAATACAAAACACAATCGACCATGTGCTCAAGCACACGAGGGCCAGCCAAAGAACCTTCTTTTGTTACATGACCGACAATAAACAATGCTGTACCACTATTTTTGGCAAAACGGGTCAGGAGTGCAGCCGATTCACGAATTTGGGAAACACCCCCCGGCGCAGACTGGAGTGTCTCGGTGTATAAGGTTTGGATCGAATCTAAAATGGCCACGGCAGGGCGTTCATGTGCCAATACTTCACAAATACGCTCGACACAGGTTTCGGCCATGACTTTGAGTTGATCGGTCGGTAAATCTAAGCGCTGGGCACGTAGCGCCACCTGAGACAAAGATTCCTCACCAGTGACATATAAGGCAGAGCTTTTACTCGCCGCCATATAGGTTGCGGTTTGTAGCAAAATAGTGGATTTACCAATGCCGGGGTCACCACCAATCAGCACTACTGAACCTGTGACCAGTCCACCACCGAGCACACGGTCAAATTCACCAATACCTGTTGCCATACGGGTTTCATGCGAAACGGAAACTTGATTTAAGGTGGTCACAGCAGCAGCTTGACCTGCATAGCCACCGCCCATTTTAGGCTGTGCACGGTGTGTAACGGCGGGTGCAATATTGACTTCGACTAATGAATTCCATTCACCACATTCGGTACATTGACCGGCCCATTTGGGATGATCAGCACCACATTGTTCACATCGATAGACACTTTTTGCTTTCGCCATAATATTTACTGTGCACAAACTCAAATTGAGTCACAGCATAGCGGTGAATACATCGAAAAACCAAGTTTTTATCGCATGAAATGACTGTTGAAGGTCAATTGATGTCGTTTTATTTTCAACAGATGCACTTTTACATGGTAAGCACTTTATAATAGCGCATTATATTTTTTGAAATGGGTCACCACATGACTGAACTATTACGACATATCGATGCCATCGCACGTGAAAAAAATCGTGATGTGTTATTTGTGCATTTTGAAGAATATGATCATCAACATCCTGAAAAAAATACGGTGCGTAATGATGTTATGCACTGGTTTGACCTGCAAAATATCGACTATTTCCCTTGTATGGGGCTAGAAGGTGAGTCTTTGATCGATAGCTATACAGGTGATTTATACCTTGACGTGCCTTTTGATGAAAGCAGCCCTGCATATAAAACCCTCAGTGAATACCTTGAAGATGAACAAGGGAACATGAAAATTCAGGGGGTATTGTTCTTTTCTTTATCTTTGGAAATTGCCCTAGAAATCGAAGCTGATCTGATGGAAGCCAGTGCTGTAGATTCTGAATATGCTGAAAATGAGTTTGGTGACCAATTTGGTGAAGGCTTTATTGAAGATACTGAATCAGATCCAAAAGATGAAGCAGCCAATGAAAGCAACACGAAAAACGACAAATTTGATGATGGTCAAATTGGTACGATTCAATAAGTAAATATTGATTTTCAGTCCGAAAAAAAAAGCCACGTGAATTCACGTGGCTTTTTGTTTAGCAGGGGATTAGTACAATTCACCTGATTTACGACGTTCAATAAAATCTTTCGATTCTTTTACAATGATGCCTGAGAGCAATAACAGTGCAATACAGTTTGGTGCAGCCATCAAACCGTTAAAGGTATCGGCAAATAACCAAACGAGATCGAGTGTTACGACACAGCCGACAAAGACTGATGCGATGTAAATTAAGCGATAAATCAGTACTGACTTTTCACCTAAGAGGTATGTACAGCATTTTTCACCATAATAGCTCCAACCCAGAATGGTTGAATAAGCGAAGAAAATAATACCGAAAGTCACGACCCAACCACCGAAGCCCGGAAGTAGTTTGTCAAAAACACTAATCGTCAGTACGGCACCAGTTTGATCACCAAAGCTTTGTCCCGCCATGATGAAGCCCATCACCAGTACGATACCTGTAATTGAGCAAACAATGATGGTGTCTAAGAACGTACCTGTCATAGAGACAAGACCTTGACGTGCTGGATGGTCAGTTTTTGCGGCCGCAGCGGCAATAGGTGCAGAGCCCATGCCTGCTTCGTTAGAGAATACACCACGTGCTACACCATAACGAATCGCAGCACCAATCGCACCACCTGCAGCAGCTTCGCCCGTAAATGCATAGCTAAAGATCATTTTTAGTGCAGGCACAACTAATTCAAGGTTGTTGAAAATAATGATTAAGCCACCCAATACATAACCTACCGCCATGATTGGAACAATAAATGAAGAGGCTTTAGAAATGGATTTGATGCCGCCTAAAATAACGAGAGCAGAGAATATGGTGATGACTATAGCCGTGGTGAGTGTGCTGATCCCTAAGCTATTTTCCACAGCAAGCGCGACAGTATTGGACTGTACTGAACTACCAATACCAAAGGATGCCAAAGTACCAAATAGGGCAAATACCACTGCCAACCATTTCCACTTAGGCCCAAGTCCACGTTCGATGTAATACATCGGACCACCGTTCATTTCACCATTTTCATTTTTATGACGAAACTTTACAGCGAGTACACCTTCACCATATTTGGTTGCCATACCAAAGAGTGCGGTCATCCACATCCAAAACACTGCGCCTGGTCCACCGAGTACACAAGCGGTGGCTACACCAGCAATATTACCTGTACCAATGGTGGCAGAAAGTGCAGTCATGAGTGCGGCGAAATGAGAAATGTCCCCATCATGATGATCTACTTTAGGATGTTTGCCAAAGACTTGTTTGAATGCGAAAGGCAACATGCGAAATTGCCAGAAAAGTAATCGGAAGGTGAGGAATACACCTGTTCCGACAATGAGGACCAACATGTATGGGCCCCAGACCCATCCACTGAGTGTTTCCATGATATTTTGAATTTCTTGCATAGTATCTTCTTCTTATCGGCCCAGAGTGAGTGAATGCTACATTTTTGATATCTGTAGCAATTGATATGCCATTGTTAGAAACTTCCATGATTTTTGGCATAATTTTTTATCGTTGGTAAAATATTTTTTGCATAAAATTTAAGTTATTACAAGTAAATTGTTGTTTTATTGGTCGCTTTAAAATGTGAACTGGCGCTAAGATTTTTATATATAAGAAAAATAAATTAACTTTGTCACTTAATCCGAAAATATAGATGATGAAAAATAATTTTGTATTTTCTGAAATTTTTACGTTAATTTGTCGCAATTGGAACGCGAAGTTGAATTAAATAATGTCAAATGAAATTCATGGATCGCACGCTGATAGCGGCGATTTGAAACGAAGCTTGTCCAATCGACACCTGCAATTGATTGCGATTGGTGGTGCGATTGGTACAGGTTTATTTATGGGGTCAGGAAAGACCATCAGTTTAGCTGGTCCGTCCATCCTTATTATCTATATGATTATTGGTTTTATGGTTTTCCTCGTCATGCGTGCATTAGGCGAGTTATTACTATCAAATCTTGAATATAAATCTTTTATCGATTTTGCAACCGACTTAATCGGCCCGTGGGCAGGTTATTTTGTGGGTTGGACCTATTGGCTGTGCTGGATCACTATAGGGATTGCAGATTTATCGGCCATTATTTATTACCTGCAATTCTTTAATGGAGGTAACCCATTCTCGCCCGAAGAAGGGGTGATGATCAGTGTTGCCGCCATTGTCTTTATCATGGGTTTGAACCTTGTTACGGTTAAACTTTTTGGTGAATTAGAGTTTTGGTTTGCATTGATTAAGATTATTGCAATCGTGGTGCTCATTGGTGTCGGTCTTTGGATGATCTTTACCGGTTTTACCTCATCGACAGGTGAAATTGCATCATTCACACATTTATGGTCGCATGGTGGTCTATTCCCAACAGGTGTAACCGGCTTCTTGGCAGGTTTCCAGATCGCTATTTTTGCCTTTGTCGGCGTAGAACTCGTTGGTACTACGGCTGCAGAAACCAAAGATCCAGAGCACAACTTGCCTAAAGCTGTGAACTCGATTCCGATTCGTATCATTATTTTCTATGTGCTGGCACTTGTGATTGTAATGTCAGTAACACCTTGGAATACCATTGATCCGAGCATTTCACCATTCGTGAACTTGTTTAGCCAAGCCGGTATTGCTGCTGCTGCGATTATCATGAACTTGGTGGTGTTGTCATCGGTCATGTCATCTATGAATAGTGGTGTGTTCTCGACTTCACGTATGTTGTTTGGTTTATCTCGTGAAGAGCAAGGTCCAAAAGCGTTTGGTCGTCTAAACTCACGTGCAGTTCCTGCAAATGCACTGTATTTCTCTGCAGTATGTTTACTGTTGGGTGCGGCATTACAGTATTTCGTTCCGAACACGGTTGAAGCCTTCACTTTAGCAACCACACTTTCGACGATTTTATTTATCTGCGTATGGCTCATGATTATCTGGAGCTATATCGTTTACTATAAAACTCGTCCTGAGCTGCATGCGAAATCAACCTTTAAATTGCCGGGCGGCTTATATACTTGCTGGCTCGTGATTATCTTCTTCATCGGCATGATTTATGTTTTGTCATTAGAAGCAGATACCATGAAAGCGCTCATGGTGAGCCCGATTTGGTTCATCATATTGATTATTGGCTATTTCGGTTTTTATAAGAAAAAGCACCATTAATTTACATTTTTGATCTGATGTAAAAACATAAAAAGCTGCTCCTGATGGGGCAGCTTTTTTATTTGGATATGGACTTATTTTAAGTTAAAACAGACTGTTTATTAGCGTTTCGATTTGTATTAAACAGCATTCAAATTGATAAGCTATTTCAGAGAAATCAATAGCCTGATCGAGCTAGAAATAAAGACAAATAAGGGTTGAAAACAGCACCATCAAATTTTGCTTAAATTTAGTGCAGAATGGCAAAAAGCTCACTTGGAATTACAGGGCTTTTCTTTTATCCGCGGGTTGATCACGTTATACTCGGAAAAATCTTTTCATTAGGTACGTTTATGTATCGTTTTATGAATTATAAAATTATTGTATTAGCAAGTGCTGTGCTGTTGACAGCTTGTGGTCAGTCTGGTGCATTGCATTTACCTTCTGATGCAAATGCAGATAAACGCGCAAAATATCTGATTTATCCAGATACGCCTGCACAGCAAAAGCAGGAAAAACAAGCGGCTCCTGTTACAACTGAGTCGGAATCTTCAAATTCTAACCCTACACCTTAATGCTTTTATAGAAAGGATACTTTCATGAGTTTCACCCGTACGAATGGGGTATTGCATGCAGAGCAATGTTCTTTACAACAGCTTGCACAGCAATATGGCACACCGCTTTATGTTTATTCAAAAGCTACTTTTGAAAAGCATTATTCAGATATGGATCGTGCATTTAGCTTTATCGACCATCAAATTTGTTTTGCGGTAAAGTCAAACTCTAATCTTGCGGTGTTAAACGTACTTGCCAAGCAGGGCGCTGGTTTTGATATCGTGACGGGTGGTGAACTCGCACGTGTATTAAAAGCCGGTGGTGAAGCTTCTAAAATTGTATTCTCAGGTTTGGGTAAAACTGAAGCCGATATCCAAAAAGCATTGGACGTGGGTATTGCATGTTTTAACGTTGAATCACATGCAGAGTTGGATCGAATCCAAAAAGTTGCTGCGGCAATGGGTAAGAAAGCACCGATTTCATTGCGCGTAAATCCAGATGTGGATGCTAAAACGCATCCTTATATCTCTACGGGTTTAAAAGAAAATAAATTCGGTATTCCTTCAGACAGCGTTTTTGACACTTATGCGTATGCGGCATCATTGCCAAATCTTGAGATAATCGGGATTGATTGCCATATCGGTTCACAGTTGACTGAAACTCAGCCTTTTGTTGATGCACTTGATCGTATCATTGTGATGATCAATCAACTAAAAGAGATGGGGATTCAGCTGAAACACATCGATATCGGTGGTGGTTTAGGCGTGACCTACAAAGACGAAGTTCCACCAACTGTTGAAGAATATGCTCAGGCAATGCGTCCTGCATTAGAAAAATTAGGCCTTAAGGTGTATATGGAACCGGGGCGTAGTATTTCTGCAAATGCAGGCGTGTTGTTAACCAAAGTTGATTTACTCAAACCGACCAATCATCGTAATTTTGCCATTATTGATGCTGCAATGAACGACTTAATCCGTCCCGCTTTATATGAAGCATGGATGGATATTCAGGAAGTAACACCTCGTACAGATACTGAAAAGAAAGACTGGGATGTGGTTGGCGCGATTTGCGAAACTGGCGATTTCCTCGGTAAGCAACGTCAGTTGGCGATTCAAGAAAATGACGTGCTTGCAGTATTGGGTGCGGGTGCTTATGGTTTTGTCATGAGTTCAAACTACAACAGCCGTGGACGTGCTGCTGAAGTGATGGTTGATGGTGATCAGTCTCATTTGATTCGTGAGCGTGAAACCATCGAATCATTATGGGAACGTGAACGTTTATTGCCTTAAGGAGAAATTCGAGATGTTATTAGAATTTACCAAAATGCATGGCCTTGGCAATGACTTTATGGTGGTCGATCTAATTAGCCAACGGGCTTATTTAGATACAGTGACGATTCAGCGTTTGGCCGACCGTCATTTTGGTATTGGTTTTGATCAGCTTTTGATTGTAGAACCACCTGATTTACCCAATGTCGATTTTAAATATCGTATTTTTAATGCAGATGGTTCGGAAGTTGAACAATGCGGAAATGGCGTACGTTGTTTTGCGCGCTTTGTGCATGAACGTAAGTTGACCAGCAAAACCAAAATCAAAGTACAAACCAAGTCAGGTATCGTAGAGCCTGAATTAGGTGCAAATGGTTGGGTGCGAGTCAATATGGGTTATCCACGCTTTTTGCCGCATGAAATTCCATTTATTGCGGAAGAGCCTGAAAACTTATACGACATTGCATTGGCGAATAATGAACAACTCACCATTGATGTGGTGAGTATGGGTAATCCGCATGCAGTGACGATCGTTCCTGATGTTATTACCGCAGACGTTGCTAAAATTGGTCCACAAGTCGAATCGCATGAGCGTTTTCCACAGCGAGTAAATGCTGGCTTTATGCAAATTGTGGATGAGAAACATGCACGCTTACGTGTATTTGAACGTGGTGTCGGTGAAACGATGGCCTGTGGTACAGGTGCTTGTGCAGCGGCAGTATCAGGTATGCGTCGTGGCTTATTAGCCAATTCGGTCGAAATAGAGTTGGCAGGTGGTAAGCTGCAAATTGAGTGGCAAGAAGGTGGTGTGGTCTGGATGACCGGACCAACCGCAACAGTTTACGAAGGACGCTTAGACTTAAGTTACTTCCAAGGTTAAACTCCAAGCCCTGATTCATTCAGGGCTTTTTTCACAAAATAAAAAGTGAATAAAAATTTATAATTCAATGGGATTGGAGTCAACATGGAACAAATAAACGAAGAAATAAAAGAAGAAATCTTAGAGCAACTTTTTCATAAAGCCTTACATGAACCCGCGTATCGCCCAGAATTTTTAGCTCAGTTATTGGCAGCCAAAGTGTATTGTGTGGGAACAACAGGGGGACGTGATTCACGTATTGCCGAAGATTTGATCTTGGATGAAGGTGACAGTGTTCAATTGAAATCATGGGAAGATGAGACTTATGATTGCGTCATCCCATTTTTTACGTCCTTGGAAAAAATGCGGTTGGCAATATCTGAAGAGGAGTCGTATATCCGGCTACCAACCAAGGCATTATTTGAAATGACCTTGGGAGCAAGGCTTGTATTGAATCCACAATCACCTGATGCGACGAAGGACTTTGTACCAGAAGAAATTCAACATTTGCTGAACGGGCAGTATATTCAGCCCTCAGAAAACTATGAAGTTACGGAAGATACGGAAGTTTTAATTGGTCAGTCGGCGGAATATCCGCAGTTTATGATTGATCAATTAAGCATTTTTTTTGGCACAGAGCGTGTGGTAAAAGCTGCTTATTTGGCGCAAATGCTGAATAAAGTTCGAGATGATTCACCAACTTTGCTGATCGGACTAGATTTAGAAGCAGGATTATCTGAACAACAAATTCAAGATTTACACAGTAAAATTGGTCGTATCACACAGGACAGTTTAAAAGAGCAATGCCCAGTGGATTTAATCCATGTCAATACGCACAGTGTGGATGGTGTAGAAGGGTATTTGCTTAATGAAACGCAAGCTTTTTACCAACGTGTTGATGGTAAGCCTAAGGGGTTCTTTGCTAGACTCTTTTCATAAAATAGATATGTAAAATCGCTTTAGTGAACGTACTGCAACGCTAAAGCACATGTTGAAATGGGAGAAGACAGGTGACGATGGATCAGAGTCAACTACTGGCTATGTGGTTGAAGGAACGTGAAATTCAAAATCAGTCTAAACATACCTTGCAAGCGTATGAGCGTGATGTCAGTGATTTTCTCCAATTTTGTACAATACGCAACTTGCCACTGCATGATGTTGAAAAGTCAGATCTGCGTGAATTTGTTGCTCATAAAGTGGAACAGTTTCAGCTCAGTCCAAGTAGTTTACAGCGCATGTTATCTTCGATACGCCAATTTATGAAATGGGCAGAACAAGGAAATTATCTCAATTTTAATCCTGCAGATGATTTTCAGCTCAAACGCCAATCACGTCCTCTACCTGGATTGGTCGATATTGAAACCATTAAACAAATCATGGAACAGCCTGAGCCAGAAAGTGAAACTCAACGGCAGCTTTGGATACGTGATAAAGCGATTTTGGAGCTGCTATATTCAAGTGGTTTACGTTTGGCTGAAGTGCAGGGCTTAACCATTCGAGATATTGATTTTAATCGCCAACTGTTACGTATTACGGGTAAAGGGAATAAAACGCGCATTGTACCTTTTGGTTCTAAAGCCAAAGAGGCTGTGATGCATTGGTTGCAATTATATCCTGCATGGCATGGTGATTTTGTCCCAGAAGCCCAAGTTTTTATCACTCAAAAAGGTAATCCACTGGGGGTAAGACAAATAGAAAATCGAGTTAAATTTCAAGCTCAACGTGCAGGTGTAAATGTCGATTTACATCCGCATTTATTGCGTCATTGCTTTGCCAGTCATATGTTGTCCAATAGTGGTGACTTGCGTGCTGTACAAGAAATGTTGGGGCATAGTAATTTAACCACCACGCAAATTTATACCCATGTGGATTTTGATCGATTGGCACAAGTTTATGATCAGGCCCATCCACGGGCGCAGCATAAAGATTCGTAACAATTGCAAATTAGACTTTGGCTCGTAGTGGTCTAAATATTGCTTAAATTTATAGGCTAGATTTCACATTTTGCATCCTAAAGTGGTCTGCTTCATGAAAGTTAAATAAGGATGTGAAAAAATATTGGTAAAATTGACCGACATTTTGAACTATTGTCGCATTATAAAAATTCAAATTATCGGGTATAAAAATTGTCCATTATTGAATTGACGTAAGTGCCGAAGTGAAATTCGCTATTTACTAAATTGCTGTACCGTTAAAAAAATATATAGGCCATACCATGATTTCAGATATTCAAGAAAAATATGACCAGTTAAATGGTCAGCAAAAAGAAATTTTTGCAGGATACGGCTTACGCCAAATCAAACACTTTGTTGAAATTGGTTTGCCTGAAATAGAAGCTGTATTACCAGAAGGTTCACAGCTTCAAGGGATTAATGCGGATGGTAAAGTTCAGGCGTTTAATGCGGCGACGGGCCAATACTTTATTTGGATTTCGGATAAACAGTGGCAGCTTAGCAATAAAGCAACTGTAAAATTTGACAGTAAAGAAGATGCCCTCACCATTTGGCGCATTTTTGATTTGGCACAATATGAACTTATTGACCTAAGCCACATCCATCGTGACTTTTTGGAAAATCAGCCAGCCTAAACTATCCGGCAAATATACAACTCATGGGCTATCTTCATTGGATTTGGATGTTTAGCCCTTATATCACTTATACCATGACATCTTGATTTGCTCTTGTGCAGAGCGTTAGAGTGTTGACCTCATTTGGTTTTAAGCTTTCAAATGTACATTTGAGGTGAGCCGATGGACTTTCTTTGCATAGCTTAGCTGCCTAAACAAAATCTCTAAATGCCAACCCTTTTCGCTGCTCAGTGATTTAATTCATTCAGTCTTGATAGTGTGAGCCTAAAAATCAATGGTTTTCCTACTTGAGCAATTGAGCTTAAAGACCTCCTTAATAGTTCTCATCCAATTGCCGCAAATCATGATTTTTCTTTGCTTAAAATAAAAGGAAAATACCGCAAACTAGGTATTTGCATTCGAGGCTGTGAGGGTAATCCGTCACTACATTGCCAAGCTTGTAGTATCGGCCTTGTTGTTTTAAATGCTTGGGTTGTTTCTTGGCAGATCAATTGTGTGGTTATAAATCTTCTAACGGTAACTGGAAGCTTTGTTTGATGATTTGGCTTGGTAAATCAGTCTTCACACTGGTAATGCCATTTTTCTTGGTTAAGTGAGTAGACTGAAATTTACGGTAACTTTCTAGGTCAGGAACAACAACTTTGAGCATTGCATCGCACTCACCCAAAATAATGTAGCACTCCATGACTTGAGGTAGTTCTTTCATAGCTTCGATAAAGGTATCGATGGTTTCAGCATCTTGCCCAGTTAACCAAATACGAGAGAACAAAATTAATTGAAAGCCAATCTTTTGTGGATCGACCACGGTGGTGTAATTCTGAATCACACCTGCTTCTTCGAGTAATTTGACCCGACGTAAACAAGAAGATGGAGAGAGTCCAATTTCCTTGGCTAAGTCATTATTTTGCATGCGACCATTATTTTGAAGTGCGCGAATGATATTTTTATCAATACGATCTAGTTTAACTAGAATTGACTTAGAAGATGTCTTCATGAAATAGAATATAATTCTAAAAATAATATCTATTATAGAATATTTGATATCCTATTTTAAAGCGATTCAAACATACTAATTTCACTTTCAGGACATAGAAAGGGAAAATTGAAATGTCTGTATTTGCTTTATTTGCCTTAACGGTAATTCCCCTTATTTTCACACCAGGACCCGATATGCTTTTTATCCTGTCACAAGTGATGGGTAAGGATGCAAAAGCAGGCATGATGGCTACAGTAGGTGTGTGTTCAGGTTACTTGGTTCACTCGATTTTGGTGGCATTGGGTATTGCTGCGATTATCGTGTCATTTCCACTACTGTTTGAAACAATCCGCTGGTTGGGGATTGCTTATCTTTTATATTTGGCAACGCATTTGCTGCGTTCAGTATTTAGCAGTAAAAAATTAAGTATTGAGAAAAAGTCAGCGTCCAACCCGATTAAAAAAGGCTTTTTTACGGCTTTACTGAACCCGAAAGGAATGTTGATATATTTTGCAATTTTGCCGCAATTTATCGATAAATCAGCGAATACCGTGAGTCAAGGTTTGATTTTGTCCTTCATTTTTATTGGGCTGATTTTTGTGGTGTATTGTAGTTTAAGTGTGGTCTTTGCACGTATTACACAAAAAACTGAAATTGATGAACGCAAACAAAAGTGGGTTGATGGTACATCAGGTGGTTTGTTGGCTCTTGCTGCGACATGGTTAATTGCCAATTAAAAACAGCAAATGTAAATAGAAATAAATGCCTTAACTAAAACCTTCGTGAAAGCGGAGGTTTTTTTATATGTGCTGAATATCGACACATATTAAGAACAAGAAAGAGAGAAAAACCCACCAATTAGCTTCGGAAAAGTGAAATTAGCGCTAAATTCATTATGCTTCTATCTTAAATGACAAGTTTAGATATGTTGCCGAATGTGTAGAGGGAAAGCTCTATTTCAGAAAGATTGATCGAAAATTGATATTAAATCAGATCTTTTGATGAGCTAAATCAAGTAAAAAAATAATAAAAATCAATGCTTAAAAAATAACTGAATAATGCGTTTTTTTGGATAACTGAAGCATTCTTTAAAAAATGTGAACGATAAGTTCAAGGAAATTACGCTTTTTTACAGGTCTTTCGATAATTGTGACTTGACCGAAATGCCGTACACATTGCAAGATAGGGCACCTAAAAAATTTAAAGTGAAGAGTTAATATAACTTTTCTCAACATTTACATTTGCTAAAACAGCCGAGGATTACATGAAGGCTCTTGTTGCTGTAAAACGTGTGGTTGATGCCAACGTTAAAGTTCGCGTTAAGCCGGACAACAGTGGTGTTGACTTAACGAACGTTAAAATGTCAATTAACCCATTCTGTGAAATCGCAGTGGAAGAAGCGGTTCGTTTAAAAGAAAAAGGAACTGTTTCAGAAATCGTTGTTGTTTCTATTGGTCCTAAAGAAGCTCAAGAACAAATCCGTTCTTCTATGGCGCTTGGTGCAGACCGCGGTATCCTTGTTGAAGCTGACGACAGCCAGTTAGGTGCACTTGAAGTTGCAAAAATCCTAAAAGGTGTTGTAGACGCTGAACAACCTCAATTGATCCTTCTTGGTAAACAAGCAATTGATGACGACTCTAACCAAGTTGGTCAGATGCTTGGTGCGCTTTTAGGTGCTGGCCAAGGTACTTTCGCTTCAGAAGTTAAAGTTGAAGGCGATAAAGTACAAGTGACTCGTGAAATCGACGGTGGTTTACAAACTGTTGAACTTGCACTTCCTGCAATCATCACAACTGACTTACGTTTGAATGAGCCACGTTATGCTGCTCTTCCAAACATCATGAAAGCGCGTAAAAAGCCGCTTGATACTAAGTCACCTGCTGATTATGGCGTTTCACCTGCAACTAAGCTTAAAACTGTTAAAGTTGAAGCTCCTGCAGAACGTAAAGCGGGCGTACAAGTGAAGTCTGTAGACGAGCTTGTAGATAAATTGAAAAACGAAGCGAAAGTGATCTAATACAGAAGGATAAAAATCATGAGTATTTTAGTTATCGCTGAGCACGACAACAAAGCACTAAATGGTGCAACTCTTAACGTTGTTGCTGCAGCGCAAAAAATCGGTGGTGATATCACTGTATTAGTAGCTGGTTCAGGCGCTCAAGCAGTTGCAGACCAAGCAGCTAAAGTTGCGGGTGTAAGCAAAGTATTACTTGCTGACGACGCTGCTTATGCTAATCAATTGGCTGAAAACGTTGCTAAATTAGTTGCTTCTATCGGTGCGGGTTACACTCACATCCTTGCTGCTTCTACGACAACGGGCAAAAACGTACTTCCACGTGCTGCTGCGCTACTTGACGTAAGCATGATCACTGACATCATTGCTGTTGAAGGTCCTAAAACTTTCAAACGTCCAATCTATGCAGGCAACGCGATTGCAACTGTAGAGTCTGGCGAGTCTGTTGTAGTTGCGACTGTTCGTGGTACTGCATTTGATGCTGTTGCAAGCGAAGGCGGCTCTGCTGCAGTTGAAGCTGTTGCATCTACTGGTGATGCTGGTATTTCTAAGTTTGTTTCTGAAGAAATCGTGAAATCTGAACGTCCAGAATTAACAGCTGCGCGTATTGTTGTTTCAGGCGGTCGTGGTGTTGGTTCAGGTGAAAACTATCACACTGTTCTTGATCCATTAGCGGACAAGCTTGGTGCTGCGCAAGGCGCATCTCGTGCAGCAGTTGATGCTGGTTTCGTACCAAACGATATGCAAGTGGGTCAAACAGGTAAAATCGTTGCTCCTGACTTGTACATCGCTGTAGGTATCTCTGGTGCGATTCAGCACTTGGCAGGTATGAAAGAATCTAAAGTGATCGTTGCGATCAACAAAGATGAAGAAGCGCCAATTAACTCAGTAGCTGACTACTGGTTAGTGGGTGATTTGAATACTGTTGTTCCAGAATTAGTATCTAAAATCTAATTTCTGAACGCAGTTCAAAACGCTCCTAAGCTTATGGTTTAGGGGCGTTTTTGTTGTTTGAAGAATTAGTAGGTCTTCTTGGTTATGTTTAATCGATTAATTATACGTAAATGTACATATATAAATTGCACTTAGATGTTTCATGCTTATGAGGGTAGTGGATTCTTAGTTTTGTAGTTCAAAATTCATATAGTGTTTCTTATTATTGGTATTAGACACTACTGTAGCGCAAGCTATTTGTACGTTAAAACTTAAATGGTAAGTAAGCAGGCGCAATCGCTTGGTAATAGGATGGAGATTAATAAATTATAAAAAATACAAAGATTTAAAATAAAATAATAAAAATTTATCCTTCAAGTTTGAATCTTAAACTTAAAGCAAGCTTAAAGAATTGTATATTTTGTGTTAACATTGCTTTTTTATTGAACTTGCCCTTTAGGCGGAGTCTCCCTTTGAAATTTGATTTTCAGTTACCAATCAGTGTATTGGTGCTGATGATCTGTTGTTTACTTTTTCCTGTTTTACAAAGTATCTCTTTTCCTTTATTTGATGGAATGACTGTTACAGCAGTTGAATCGGTCCAAGCATTGTTATTGCTGTTTTTTGCGATTTTTACTTTTTTCTATATTCGACCACTTGAAATGCAAGATGGAAAGAAACAATTTTGGTTGTGGGCTGTTGCATGGTGGTTGTTGCTATTTGGTCGTAGTATTAGTTGGGGGCGTGACTATTTTCCTGATGTGCCTAAACCGTATTTTCGTTTAATTTCGGTATTCATGATTGCACCCTGTCGTCTTTATGCTGTTTTCGCCTTATTTACGCCAAGAAATCGCACGTAACTTAAAAACCTTGGCTTTGCCAATTTGGCCATTCGGCTTGGTGATATTGGGCTTATTTATTTCTGATGCAGTTGAGCATAGTCGAAGTCTTAGTTTTTTATTTTTGTACGATTTGGCTTATAAAGATTTCATCGAAGAAGTTTATGAATTTCCGCTTATTTTTGGTTTGTTTCTAACAGCATACCCATGGTTGCAGCATGATCATGTGCCTCAAGAATTAGAGGTCATGCAATATCATAAAGAGTGATTTTTATCACATTTATGGGTCTAAATTTGAAGCTTCGAAAAGAAATATTTTGAACATTAAACAACCTCTATTCGTAGAGGTTTTTTTCACAGCAAATAAAATCAAAATGCTTAAAATAAATACAAAAAATCATGGTTCTAGTGCAAGATGATTGGCACAAAAATCAGGGTTTTTATGCTATACTGTCCGACTTGATTTTTGATATTGGTTCAGTATTTTTTGAACTAATTTTTACAGATTTACGATATATAAATGCGGGCAGAATTCTGCTTGTATAACAAGGAGTATGCATGAGCGTATCGGAAATTAGACCGATTGCCATTGAGGATGAACTGAAGAGCTCATATCTCGATTATGCAATGAGCGTGATTGTGTCACGTGCGTTGCCAGATGTCCGAGATGGTCTCAAACCTGTTCACCGTCGTGTGCTTTTTGCAATGCACGAATTGGGCAATGACTACAACAAAGCTTACAAAAAGTCTGCCCGTGTAGTCGGTGACGTCATCGGTAAATATCACCCACATGGTGACTTAGCTGTATACGAAACCATTGTTCGTATGGCTCAAGATTTCAGTTTACGCTATCAATTGGTTGATGGTCAGGGTAACTTCGGTTCTGTCGATGGTGACAGTGCAGCAGCAATGCGTTATACCGAAGTTCGTATGCGTAAATTAACCCACGAACTTTTAGCGGATCTTGAGAAAGATACCGTAGAGTGGGAAGACAACTACGACGGTTCTGAACGTATTCCACAAGTCATGCCAACACGTGTGCCTAACTTGTTGATTAACGGTGTAGCTGGTATTGCTGTAGGTATGGCAACCAATATGGCTCCGCATAACATGACAGAAGTCATTAATGCATGTCTTGCTTATGCCAACGATCCGCACATCAGCATTGAAGGATTAATGGAACACATTTCTGGTCCAGACTTCCCTACAGGCGGTATAATTTACGGTAAATCTGGCATTGTCGATGCGTACCGTACTGGTAAAGGCCGTTTGCATATCCGTGGTAAATATCACATTGAAGAAGACCAAAAATCGGGCCGTAGCACGATTGTCTTCACTGAAATTCCTTATCAAGTTAACAAAGCAAAAACCATTGAACGTATTGCTGAGTTGGTCAAAGAGAAAAAACTTGAAGGTATTTCTGAACTTCGTGATGAATCAGATAAAGAAGGGATGCGTATTGCAATTGACTTGAAGCGTGGTGAAAACGCTGAAGTGATTGTAAATAACTTATTCCAAAATACCCAATTAGAAAATTCATTCAGTATTAACATGGTCTGCCTCGATAATGGTCAGCCTAAGTTAATGAACTTGAAAGATATTATTGCAGCGTTTATCCGTCACCGTCAGGAAGTGGTTACACGCCGTACCATGTTCGAATTGCGTAAAGCACGTGAACGTGGACATATCTTAGAAGGTTTGACGGTTGCACTTGCAAACATCGATGCGATCATTGAAACCATCAAAACATCTGCAAACCCAAGCGAAGCACGTGAACGTTTACAAGCGGGCGAGTGGGCAGGCGGTGGTGTTGTTGCCTTGCTTGAAAAAGCAGGCGCGGTATCTGTCCGTCCAGATGAAATTGAAGGCGAAGATCCAGCACGTCCATTTGGTTTAACAGGTGATATTTATCGTCTGTCTCCAACCCAAGTAGGTGCGATCTTAGAACTTCGTTTACATCGCTTAACCGGTCTAGAACAAGACAAGTTACAAGCTGAATATACAGAAATTCTTGGTCAAATTGCTGAATACACGGCAATTTTGAACGATTTCAACTTATTGATGAACGTAATTAAAGAAGAATTGGCTTTAATCCTTCAACAATATGGCGATGCACGTCGTACCGATATCGTGGAATCACGTATCGACTTCTCTCGTGAAGATTTAATCCCTGAAGAGCAAATGGTACTGACTGTTTCTAAATCAGGTTATGCAAAAACTCAACCATTGTCAGACTACGCTGCACAGCGTCGTGGTGGACGTGGTAAGTCTGCAACTTCAATGAAAGAAGACGATTACATCCAACATTTGATCGTGACTTCAAACCACGCAACAGTGCTTTGCTTTACCAATGTAGGTAAAGTTTATCGTCTGAAAGTCTATGAAGTGCCTCAAGCATCTCGTGGTGCGAAAGGTCGTCCGATGGTGAACTTATTGCCATTAGATGAAAACGAAACCATCACCGCTATTTTACCAGTGGTCGATGCGCCGAAGAAATTTAAAGAACGTTTGGCTGACTTTAAAGTATTTGTAAAAGCCAATAGTGCACAGTTACAAACCAATGAAGTGATTAATAGTCATTTTGCGGGCTTAGAAGCTGCACTTGCTGAGACTGAAGATGGTGCAGATGATTTATCTGACGCACTTCGTATTCAGTTGAAACAATTGGGTCTAGAGTTGTCTACGACTGATCTTGATGATGAAATCATCAATGACTTTGCACAGCAAGCGGAAGCCGTTCGTAAAAACTTCTACGTATTTATGGCAACAGAATACGGTACGATTAAACGTGTTGAGTTAGAACAATTCTCGAATGTTCGTTCAAACGGTCTACGCGCGATTGAACTCAATGGTGATGACACCTTAATCGGTGTTGCCATTACCGACGGCGAACAACAAATCATGTTGTTCTCAAACGAAGGTAAAGCCATTCGTTTTGCAGAAACTGACGTGCGTTCAATGGGTCGTTCTGCCAAAGGTGTTCGTGGTATGCGCGTGACCATTGGTGCAGCAGCTCAAGCTGAAGACGCTGAAGATGCGGATGTAGAGTCTGATGATGAAGATACCTCTGATTCAGCTCTCATTAGCCGTATAGTGTCATTGGTAGTTGTTCCGGAAACTGGTGAAGTACTTTGTGCTTCAGCTAATGGTTATGGTAAACGTACACCAGTAGATGACTTCCCAACTAAGAAACGTGGCGGTAAAGGTGTTATTGCAATTAAAACATCTGAACGTAACGGTGAACTTGTTGGTGCGGTAGCGATTGATGCGTCTAAAGAGCTAATGTTAATTTCAGATGGTGGTACGCTGGTTCGTACACGTGCATCTGAAGTGGCACAAACAGGTCGTAATGCTCAAGGTGTTCGTTTGATCCGTTTAGGTGAAAGCGAAATCTTAGTCGGTGTTGTGGCGATCGAAGCAGTTGAAGAAGACGAAACTTTTGAAGAAGTGGAAGCAATCGAAACTGAGCAGCTTGTCGATGACTCAACGATTATTGATCAAAATGACAATGAATCAGGTCTCAATGAGCCTGAAGAAGACTAATTGAAGATTGAGAAAAGAGGGCGCTACGGCGTCCTTTTTTATAGACAGATAATTTTAGATTGATGAGTACAATATGAAATTAAAATATTTTGCAATGGCTTCACTTATTGGGCTGGGCGGCTGTGACCAAATAGGTCAAAAAGCCTTAAATGCAATACCAGACCCAAGTGCTGAACAGACTGAAGTTGCCCAAGCTGCCTATGATCAATTACGTGAAGGCAATTTTGAAAAGCTGTACACCTACTTTGAACCAGAACTCAAAGCGAAGTTTGAACAGAATGAAAAAGAGCTGCGTAAATTTGCACGAGGTATTCCGAAACAAGATTACTCACGCAAAAATATAGTGGCTAAGCACATTGAAAAATCGACTGAAAAGCCGTCTTTATATACGGTCACTTATGAGTACGGTTATACCAATAAAAACCTTGTACAGTACGATGTAAGTTTTGATAAGCCGGCAGGAAGTAACAAAATTCGAGATTTTAATATTTCAGTGTTTGGTGAAAAAAATAAATAAAGTTTGGTAAAAAATAAAACAAAGCTGTAAAAAAGGACGCCGAAGCGTCCTTTTTTATAACATAAAATTAAGCGGCATCTTTTAGATTAGCGGCATAATTTTTTTGTTTTTCAGTATCAAATTGGCCTTCCCATTTACTGATCACCAGTACCGCAAGCGCGTTACCAATCACATTCAGTACAGTACGTGCCATATCTAAAATACGGTCAATACCTGCAATGAATGCCAGACCTTCGAGAGGAATACCGACACTGCCGAGAGTCGCCAGCAAGACCACGAAAGAAACGCCAGGTACACCTGCAATCCCTTTAGAGGTAATCATCAAGGTCAGTACTAGAATCACTTGTTGGGTGATTGTCAGATCAATCCCGTAAAGCTGAGCAATAAAGATAGCCGCAATACTTTGATATAAGGTCGAACCATCGAGGTTAAATGAATAGCCAATTGGAATGACAAAACTGGTAATCGGTTTCGGAGCACCATAAGCTTCCATCTTTTCCATAATACGGGGGAGGACAGTTTCAGAACTTGCAGTTGAATACGCGAGAATCAATTCATCTTTTAAGATCTTGATAATGGCCCAAACACTTAAGCCACAGAATTTAGCAACTGCACCTAATACAATGAAAATAAAGAAGAAGATTGCACCATAAACTAAAACTGCGAGTTTAAGCAGTGGCACAAGTGAGCTGAAGCCGAAATTCGCAACAGTTGCAGCAATCAAGCCGAATACACCAATAGGTGCAAACATCATGATCATGTGCGTAACTTTAAACATCGTTTCAGAAACAGCGGTCAACACTTTAATTAAAGGTTGTTTTACTTCCTGATCAAGCGCACCTAAACCTACACCAAACATCACAGAGAAAAAGATGATTGGGAGCATTTGACCACTAGTCAAAGCTGCAAAAAAGTTAGATGGAATAAGTGAAAGTATTGTTTGAATCAAACCATGAGAATGTTCACTGACTTCATGTGTTGTTTCTTGATACTTTGAAATATCGACTTGCGTCAATGCAGACATATCAATGCCGGCACCAGGTTGGAATACGTTGGCTGCAACTAAACCGACTAAAATAGCAACGGTGGTAATGATTTCAAAATAAATAATTGTTTTGAAACCTAGTTTACCTAAGTTACTACCGTGACTTGTATTGGCAATACCTAAAATAAGCATCGACACAACAAGCGGAATAACGATCATCTTAATAAGATTAATAAAAATTGAGCCCAAAGGAGTCAAAAAGTTATTAACTAAAGCATCACGATATTCAGGAGAATAGTGTAGGAAAGCACCAACAAGTATACCTAGAATGAGAGCAATCACGATTTGCCAGGCAAGGCTCACCTTAATCTTTTTCATACATCAGCTCTTATGTCAGATTTGGGAGAAAAAAGCCCACAGTCATCCACGAACAAATGTTGCAGACAGACTGAATCCGCAATGACAAAAAGTTCTGAATAATTTGGGAGATAAATACGACAATATTTTGCAGTTTATATGAGAATACAGCCAACGATTTTGATCAAAACCAAACTGTTTGATCGATAAATTATCATTTTAAGTTGTATAAGCGATTCGATTGTTAAGTTTAATTTATAAAACGAATAAAATTGAGTTATTAATAAACACTTCACAAAATTTCTGATTTGCCTAGAAAGATCGAAAAACTAAATGTGAGCCTGTATTTTTCATTTTTATATAGAAGTTTGCTTTATACTTGTCAGGCAGATAAATCAGTGAAAATTCTATAAATCACACAGATTATCCGAAATAAATTTTAGCTTTATATATTTTAATAATAACCAGAGGGCTTGTACGGTGTTGAAAAAATTAGTCGTCATCATCACTTTAATCTTACCTATAACGGCTTGTGAAAAAATCGGCGATTTCTTGATTGCAAAATTCGAATCAAGCCTGCCAAGTGAGACAAGTTCACAGCGTGTGAAGTCAGAAAAATTATTCGTCGCGCTACACGAACCCCATCAAGACAGCTTTTTGGCATTGGTTGAAGAAAATGTTCGTGATGCGATGCTAGCAGATCCAGAGCTGTTTTCACGTATGAAAAAGCTGATTCCTGCAGGTCAACCTAGTGCTGAGGCTGAAGTAATTCAGCGAATGGCAAATACTCGGCTGGGAGAAGGTGAGACCACAACGATTGTGTATAAATATGATTATCCGCAAAAAGAACTGTATATGAGTGTGGTCTTTGCAGGTCATGATGGGGACGATAAAGTGAAAGGATTCTGGCTTGAAAACGCTGCAGAAAAAGATTCAGATGATTTTGATATTCAAGTGGATGAAGCATCGACTGTGACGCCAAATGCATACAGTTAATAGATGACAGCAAGCATTAAAATTTGAGACATGCTAAGAAGCAAAGCGTTCGAGTCCATGATGAATAGATTTGAACCCATTTCGCCTGAGATCAGACATGTCTTACAGCACAAAAAGCTTTATCTTTTGGCAAACTTTAAACGCCAGAGAGCAAGACATAAAAAAATCAGTCCAATACTTGTGAGGTAAAGCAGTTTTGGGATGACAATTGCTGTAGGTACACCCATCTGATTGAGTTGAAGAAACATTTGAATGCCTTGAGTTGACGGCAACACCTGAGCAAGTATTTGCATCCATTCAGGCATAGCTGCATGCGGCCATGCCGTTCCCGAGAGTAGAAATAGTGGAATAGAACTAAAAACGATGACATGTCCCGCACGTTCTGGCAGGTCAAGAAAGGTGGCTAAATAGAGCGTCATCGCAATAATACAACTGAGGAAGATGGGCACAGCAATGAACATGCCCCAAAAATTTCCACCGCGTGGATAGTCGTTCAGCCAAAAGGTAAAACCAAATAAATAGAAGCATCCCAACGTTCCAATGGTCAAAATACACAAGAAGATGCCAGCCAATTGTGCATAGCTCGGACGCCAAGTGGTGTTTTGTCGATAGGTCGCAATCAGCATGCACAGACCCAATAAAATCGTCTGATGAATAATTAAGGGTGCAACCGCTGGGAAAATATAGCTACCATAGCCTGAAAGTGGATTAAATAATGGAATCTTATGGATAGACAAAGCGGGGCTAAAATCGGATATGTTCTGGAATTTTTCTGCATATTCGACGAGGGCATTTTCCATCGAACTGGCTAAACCTAAGCCAATTTTTTGTGTCTTTAGAAAGTTTGCAGCACTGAGATATAAACCAATTCCACCGGTTTCACCACGGCGAATGCTATTTGAAAGATTACTAGGCAACAGTAAAATCCCGTCAGCTTGCTGACTTCTGAGCATATTTTCAGCCTCAGCAAAATTACCAGTCACAGCTTGAATTTCTACATTGGGACTATTGGCTACAGCACCAATAATCGTATTGGTGAGTATGCTTTGTTCCTCATCCACCACAATAATGGGGAGCGATTCTGCGTGTTCCGCTTGATAGGCAATGGGATAAAAAAAACTATAAAGAAAAACAGAAAGCACCAAAGTGGTAAAAATCGAACTGTGCTTCACAATATCTTTAAAGGTTTGAATATAGTATCTGAGCAAAGCTGTTATAAATAACGCGATTTTATTCATATGACTTGCTCCTTCAGTACTTTACGTAAAAAGAAGCTGGCGAGAACAAAATAGAACAGACAGTAAATGATCAGGGTGACAAGCGGTGTGATTGAAATGGAGATTGGGCTACCAATGACCCATTGTTCTGTTTGTAATTTGGCATAAGGCGTATAGGGAATAATATTGGCCCAGAATTTTGTAAACATCGGCGCGTTATTCAGCGGCAATGTTACCCCTGCAAAACTCAGTGATGAGCCACCATATACCGCAATAAAACCAAAAGATTTGGTGAGATCACGTGTCGCCAAAACTACAGTAGAACTGATAAAGGCATAGGCTGTATAAAAAAACAATTGCCCGAGCAAAATGAGCAGTAATGAACCCTGAACAAACCACCCTCGAAACACGATTAGCCACAACATCCACGCCCATGTCCAAGCGGTAAAAATGAAAACATAACTGAGATTTTTAGCGATTAAAGCTTGAAAGACAGAAGTCGGTTTCACCCATTGATTTACAGTGCCATATTTGATTTCTTGACCGACTGAAAATGCGACACAGCAACACAGTAATAAATGCAGAATCGCAGGAATCATGTACGGCTCTAAATAGAACTCATAATTTAAACCTGGATTATATAAAGGTGAAATTTTGACATTGGGTGTCGGTGCATCGAGGTAGGGAATTGTATTTTCTAAATACTGATGACCACTAAAATCGGCCATGGCTTGCAATGTACTTAGCAGCATGGCTGATGAAATACTATTGCCGACACTAAAATAGCTTTGGTTATAGGCAATGCTGACTTCTGCATCTTTTGCTTGAACCAGCCGTTGCTCTGCACCAGCAGGAATATGAATATAGCCCCAAATTTGAGTCTGATTTAAAAGCTTTTCAGCATCATCCATACTGGGTGTAATGGTGGCTACTTTTAAGGTATGGTTCAGCTGCGCAAAATGAGTAATGTTACGGCTTAAACTGCTTTGATCTTGGTCTATGATCGCGATGGGTAAATGATCTGGTTTGCCTTGAGCAAACATATTGGTAAAGAGCAAAATCACAAGGGCAGGGGCAAGTGTGACCATACACAAGTCCCATTTATGCTGCATCAAATAGCGAAACTCACGCAGAATGCCCCTAAACATTATTTACGCTCTTCAATTTTAAACAAAACGCTCATACCCACTTTTAAGTCAGCAATCGGCTGAGCGGGTTTCAGTTGGACTTTAAAACTACGAATGTCATAGCCGCCCGTTTGTCGCGTGGTTTTGATTGTTGCAAATTCACCTTCGGCTTCGATGTGATCAATTTTAAACTCGGCAGATTTGTTTAGCGCCGGTATAAATCCTTGCATGGTCTTGAGTTGATACACTTGAGCATACTGGTCTTCACGGACATTTAAGCTAATCCATAAGCTATCATCTTGAATCAGGCTTACAACGGGCACACCCATCGCAACTAATTCTGAAACTTTGCCATAGGTTTTTGAAATGGTGCCATTGGACGGTGCAAACAATTTGGTTTCAGCCTCAAGTGCATTTGCTTCGGCCAACGCGGCTTGCGCAATCTTGACTTGGGCATCTGCCGAGCTTTGTTGTTGCGGTGTACTGCCACGTTTTGCACGCGCATATTGTTGATAAGACGCTTCTGTCATTTGTGCAGCAGACACTGCGGCAGCTTGCATTTCATCACGGCGTTGTCGTGAAATGACACCTTCTTTATAGAGGTTTTGACCACGTTGGTAGGTGGTTTGCGCCAATTGTTGCTGTGCTTTTAGACTTTGCCAATTGGCATACAAACTATCAATATTTTCTTGTTGAGAGCCGCGTTCAGCTGTGGATTGCAGTGCTTGCGCAGATTGGAGTGCAGCTAAAGCCTGTTGTTTTTTTGCATCGACTTCAGGGCTGGTTAAACGAACCAGTGCTTGACCTGCTTGTACTTTTTCACCGTCATGCACAAATAATTCTTCGATACGGCTAGGTACTTTGGTACTAATGTGGATGGTTTCAGCCTCAACTCGACCTTGTAATTCAACCTGTTTGGGCTGATAACTTTTCCATAAGCCAAATGCAATCAATGCCAAAAGCAGAATCAAGACAATGCCAATCCCGAACTTGATCAATGCAGCTTTATTGCGACTTTGCACAGAGCTATTTTTCGTCTCTCCATCGGTATTAGTCGCCACTTTTTCTTGAGTATCGTCAGCAGTATTTGCTGTAGATGAAACGTCTGAACTCGAGACATTGGATTGGGATGTTTCACCTTTCGCAGAGGCATCTTCTTGGTGATCAGTTGGTTCCTGATTCATATGTTTTCCCCTCGGCTAAGCTTAGCGAATATAGTCGGTGTGTGATTGATTGATATAGCTTTGGAACTGGTCAATGCTCCCGTGACTTTGTAGCAGTGTTGCGAGTGACATCACGTATTTATAAGCATTCAGCGCCATTTCACTTTGTAGCCCGTTCAATGCATTTTGTGCATCAATGACTTGTGTGGCCGTACCCATATCTTCCTTAAATGAAAGCTGTTGAATTCTTAAATTTTCTTGAGCAGCTTTTAGGTTTTGCTGCAACAACAGGTGACTTTGCTGAGCGCTGGTGACTTCATTAAATGAGCTATAAATCAGGCTTTCAATTTCTTGTTTGGTACGCTCAGTCATTAACTCAGATGCATAGCGTTGAAGTTCGGCAGCTTGTACGGATTTGTTTTTATCAATACCTGAAAATAAGTTGTAGCGAGCGGCAACACCAACAATCCAGTTTTGTTTATCGTCGAGACTATATTCGCCAAATGCAAAGACGTTGGGTTTTTTTGCTGCGCTTTGGGCTTTCACATTAGCACCAGCCAATTGACTGTCCAATTGCATTTTACGCACCAAACTAGACTGATCCTGATAACTTTTCAGCAAGGCGGTTATATTTTGATTGTGTTGCTGATTAATAAATAATGGCGTTGAAAGATCAGTAATTTGGCTGCTTTGCATTAAGTTGTTTAACTTAAATAAGCTAGAGCGAAGATTCGCTTCAGTATTTTGAAAAGTTCTGAGTGCATTATTCTTCGCCACTTCAAATTGCATACGCTGGCCTTTGCTAATAAAACCCTGTTGTTCCATTTTGAGCGCATTGGCATAGTGTTGTTGCATCGCATTTAAATTGAAGCGGCTGCTTTCGACTAATTTTTTTTGTAATTGAGCATTGAAGTAGGCTTGGATTAATTCAAAACGTTGCACATCTTGTTGTTGTTCACTGCTTATCGCGCTGCGTTTGGCTTGGATATTGGCAATTTCCTTGGCGCTAGACGTTAACCCACCGGTATACAGCGGCATCATTACGGAAACGGTAGGGCGGATCACTTGATCATCTAAGACCACTTGGGAAGAATCTGGAATTAATCCGACACCATCACGGATTGGCTGTTGCAGACTGTCTTTTAATGGGTCTGCCAAATCACTCGGTAAGCTTTCATCAATTTTATTATTAATGCCATTACTCAGCGTTTGTTCTAAGTTGTTTTTTAAGGCGCCGAGAGGAATATCGAGTTCATTATGAAAGGTATAGGCACGGACGTTTAAATCCACACGAGGTAAACCAAGGCCTTTAATGGCCTGAGCTTGAAGTTCGGCAGATTGTTGTAGCGCTTGGTTGGCCTGAGTGCTAAAAGAACTAGTGAGTAGACTTTGTTCTGCTTGGCTATAACTGATACTTTGCGCAAGTACTGTCGGGCTAAAAAAAACACTCAAACAACCAAGGCCAAGCAGCAATCCTGAACGAAATGTATGTTTAATTTTTATAGAATAATCTGTTCGAGGTAGAGGCATAAAAACACACTCACAGCTAGGATGGGTTCATTATAGTCATTGTGATGAAGTTGGGTAAATTCACTAAGTTGTTGTATTGTTTCATATACATATGTAAATAAATTTTATCTTTGTAGCGCACGTCATTTTCGCACATCAAGACCTTAAATTAGCATCAATTCAAGGGATAAAAAATATCAGTAAATCTAATAATTTGAATTAAGAAGAATTAATTTTGATCTTTATTGAAAATTTGACTTCAAATGTCAGACAGCATTGGAATATTTTCAGCTTTAACTACTGCAAGCACGCGTCAGATATGGTTAAATGCCATCATTTTATTGTGTTTCACTTTGAAAGGAAAACTCATGCGCGCGTACAACTTCTGTGCTGGTCCTGCTGCATTACCCACTGCCGTTTTAGAAAAAGCTCAAGCTGAAATGCTTGACTGGCAAGGCAAAGGCCTTTCGATCATGGAAATGAGCCACCGTAGTAAAGACTATGTCGCTGTGGCAGAGAAAGCAGAAGCTGATCTTCGTAAGCTGATGAATATTCCAGACAACTATAAAGTGTTATTCCTTCAAGGTGGCGCATCACTGCAATTCTCTGCGATCCCATTAAACCTATTGGGTAAAAACAGCAAAGCAGACTATATCCACACTGGTATTTGGTCTGAAAAAGCGTTGAAAGAAGCACAGCGTTATGGCGACATTAATGTCGTTGAAGCGGGTACGAGCATTGACGGTAAACTTGCGATTACTGATCAAAGCACCTGGAACTTATCTGATGATGCGGCTTATGTGCATTATGCAGATAATGAAACCATTGGTGGTCTTCAGTTTGCCAACATTCCTGAAACAGACAAGCCATTGGTTGCCGATTTTTCATCAAGCATTTTATCTGCACCATTAGACGTCTCTAAGTTCGGTTTAATCTATGCAGGCGCTCAGAAAAATATTGGTCCGGCTGGTTTAACTTTAGTGATTATTCGTGATGATTTATTGGATCAAGCGAAAGCAGATATTCCAAGTATCTTGAAATATTCAGCTCAAGCGAAAAATGGTTCAATGGTGAATACACCATCAACTTATGCATGGTACTTATCTGGCCTCGTTTTTGAATGGTTACTTGAGCAGGGCGGTGTAGACGCAATTTATAAAGCGAATATGGCAAAAGCTGAATTGCTTTATGGTTATATCGATTCAAGCGATTTTTATGCAAATCCAATTGCAAAAGAATTCCGTTCAATCATGAACGTACCATTTACTTTGGCGAATCCAGAATTGGAAAAACAATTCTTGAAAGAAGCTGAAGAAAACCATTTACTGAATTTAGCTGGTCACCGTTCAGTGGGTGGTATGCGTGCAAGTATTTATAATGCTGTTCCGCTAGAAGGCGTTCAAGCACTCGTTAACTTTATGGATGACTTTGCAAAACGCAACGCATAATCCTAAAGGCATAAAAAAAACCGGCATTTGCCGGTTTTTTTTATTGAATAGATTAAAAAATAAAAGTATGTAACACGTATGCACAAATCAGCATACCTAACATAAAAAATAAGCAGGACATTGGCTCGATTTGATATCGAGATTCCATGTGATGGTCAACTTGCGATAAGTTTTCTTCTTGCACGACTTTCATAGATATTCTTTCCGATCTATTTATCGTTAATTACTATTTCTTAAACGCATTTTTAACATAATTATTTGATTAAATAAAGTACTATCTGCCATAAACTTACTAAACTATTTAGTTTATTAAAAAATGAGCAATTGAATTGCTAAATTTAGTTTCATAAATTTCCTATCTTATTTATTTATATTAGATTTTTATATTTTATCCTTTGCAGATGGATTTATTTAGCAGCATTATTTTGAATTTAATATTGTGGATAAGTTATTTTAATTTGAATTTAAAAATAGAATATATTGACTGGCTTGTGGATAAGAAATAATCAATCATTTAAATATTCAGCGAATACACATGATTAGCGAGAAATAAAAAAACCGCACTGAGGCGGTTTTTTTTATTTGAAATAGGGTTTTTGAATTCAAATTAGGCAGATTTCGCGTAAATATTGGCTTGTATCCACAGGTTGCCACGAATATATTGCCCAACATTGAAATCTTTATGCGCCGGATTTCGTGTTGCAACACGAACAATCACCGCTTCTTGGTTTTCTTCGTGGATTAAGGTCACATCATACAGCGTATAGTCTTGCTCTTTAAATTGCATGGCGGTTTTGCCAACTATATGCCCTTGGAACCATGCTTCATCTTCTTGTCCAAGATTTTCACCATATAGGTATGCAACCATTTTAGAAAAATCGACTGTGACTGGTGCTTTGTCATCTTCAGACTTTGGTTGCCATGCTTTAATTTGTTCGTGTAAGTCTGCAGGGGCAACACCATTATTTGCTGCCAAGATATCGTTTAAAGCACGATGATGTTTAATCGATGCAGGATCGTCAACGACAAGCTGTTCATGTTCTGCGACAGCTTCGAGTTCATAAGCCCAAGCATTGAGTTGCACACTGTAGCTTGCATCTTTTTCATATTGGTCGTGATTGACGCTATATAAACTATCAAAAGCATACACACTGGTATTTGCGCCTAAGTCGAGGCAAAGCACTGCTTGTGTATTGGATTTACAGGTAATAATACGTTCAATGGTGGCTTTGGTTTTATATGGGCTATCAAAACTTGGAAATGCAGTTTTAACGGCTTTAGGTTTATTATTTTCTACCGCAATCACTTGGCACAGTTGAATCGACGCTTGTGATGGACCTTGAATCAGCCAGGTATTTTGATCCATATCAGATTCTTGTGCGCATAAGCCCATTGGCATAATGGGTGCATCCAATGCCTGACCCAGCCAAACTGGTACATCAGTTGTCGGGTTGCCGGTGAGCAAATTCCAATGTTCAACATGACTACCAAAAGTTTGATCTTCAATAGTGATAATTTCAGGGCTATTTTGTTTTTTCATATGCACAATTGATATTGGGTTGGTTTCATAATTAATAAATCGAGGGTTATTTGAAATTTTCAAGTCACCGACGTCATATTTATCATGAAATCATGCATAAAAAATGTTTTCAGTAGGATTTAAATGTAAAAGCATTGGAAAATAAGTCCAAGTAGGAGTCATTTTGCAGCTTTTTGATTCTCATGATTAAAGAAATGTAGATCCATTCAGCGGATACAGATCCCCAAATTGTCATGTGGATTTGTTACTATGAGTCATGTTTAAAAGTGAATGGAAAATCAGTGCTGCCATTTAAATTATGGGTGGATGCAGATGCGTTACCACGCATTTTACGTGATGTAATTATTCGTGCTTCTGATCGTTACAAGTTAGAAGTCACTTTTGTCGCCAATCAAAATGTTGGGATAACGCCTTCGGTGCGAATTAACTCGATTCAAGTCATGAGTGGGGCAGATGCAGCGGATAAAGAAATTATTCAGCGCATGAAAGAGCACGACATCGTGATGACACAGGATATTCCACTTGCTGCTGAAGTGATTGAGCGGGGCGGTATAGCGATACATCCACGCGGAGAGATTTATACCACAGCAAATGTCAAAGCACGTCTACACTTACGCGACTTTATGGATACTTTACGGGGCGCAGGTGTGCAAACCGGTGGTCCAGCCCCTATTTCAGAACGTGATAAGCGCGAATTTTCTAGTAGCTTAGATCAAACCATTCAAAAGCAAAAACGTAAAACGGCGCAGAAGTAAAAACCATGCCATCTAAAACAAATCTAGCGACGACCTATGCGTTGTTGGTGTTCATTTGGTCGACCACGCCACTTGCCATCGTTTGGAGTGTCAGTGATATCAATGCGTTTTGGGCACTGACATTACGCTTTTTTATCGCATTACCCTTGGCTGTTGCATTATTGTTTATTTTTAAACATAAACTTCCGATGGATAAAACCTCGCTGCACAGTTATTTGGCGGGGGCATTTAGTTTTATTGGTTCTCAGATTTTTACCTATATGGCAACGGCCTATCTCAGCTCAGGCATTATTGCCCTGATGTTTGGTTTGGCACCAATTATGACGGGTCTGATCGGTCGTTTCTTCTTTCATACCTATCTGCATCGCTTGCAATGGATTGGGATGTTGATTGCCGTTTGTGGTTTAGCCATTATTTGCTTAGGCGGCAGTGATCAGCACGTACAGCCTGTTGGTATTGTCTTAATGTTAATGAGCGTATTCGTCTACTGTATGTCGATTTTTTGGGTGAAAAAAGTCAATGCACCTTTGCAGCCTATGTCTCAGGCCACGGGTTCGATTCTTATCTCAGCACTATTTTCTGCCGCGATGCTACCGTTTATTTGGCAGTATGCACCGACACAGATGCCTTCGACCAAAGCACTCATTGGCTTATTTTATGCAGTGATTATGGCTTCATTGATTGCAATGTTTTGTTATTTCAAACTGGTACAAAACATCAAGGCGACAACTTTGTCTTTAACAACGGTACTCACACCCATGCTTGCTATGCTCTTTGGTGCTTTACTGAATGATGAAAAATTATCATTGATGGTTTTACTTGGTGCTGTGATTCTATTATCAGGCTTGTTTGTTTATTTTTATAAAGATTTTCGGGCGAACAGAGAGCTCGCCCACAAATTAAAACATTGATTAAAAATCACTCTTTGTTTTGGGTCAGTGCGATACACTCTGCAAGTTTGACGCGGTCTTGAGGGAGCAGTGTGATAAAATAGGCACCCGTACGGTATAAGTTGCTTTCTTCTTCACGGCTATAAACCACTTGCGCAGTTGCCGCAATATGGAAGAAATTTTCAGGGTGGCTTAAGGTCACATGGATATAAGTACCTTCTTTAATCGCGCGTTCGCTAAAAAAGCTCAAACCAGTCTCTGAGAAATTCACATGCTCAGGCACTGGTAACATGCTTTGTACAATTGCGTCGTATAAAGAACCCGTAATAAGGTTTAACTTTTGGTTAAATAAGGATAAGATTCGAGCAATTTGTTGATCTTTCTCAGCTAATTGTTCTAATTCGTAGTTGAGTGCATGATCAAATTGATCTAATTCAGCAAGTAGTAGAAAATAGCGCGGCAATACAAAATTAGGATCGTAAGGATCATTCAGTGCAACATCATCAGAGATAATCTGATAGTTGATGCGCAAAGCAGCATCGATACGCGACATTACACGGCGTTCAGTTTGAACGCTTTGATGCTGTAAATTTTCCATAATATATTACCTCGGACTAGATGGTTATGTTTAAACCAATCTCGCTGTATATAGGGTTGAGATACACTCGCGCTCGGCGCAGTAACCACTTTATTTCTTTTATTGCTCTGGTATCCATGATCGGCCTCACGCTTGGTGTGGCAGTCCTTATTACAGTTTTATCTGTGATGAATGGTTTCGATCGTGAGCTGAAAACTCGTGTCTTAGGAATGATACCTCAAGCCACTGTTTCTTCAACACAAATTTTAACAAATTGGCCTGAACTTGCAAAAAAAATTGAGCAGCATGAGCATGTTCAAGGGGTCGCACCATTCACCCAATTACAGGGAATGTTGACGGCACAAGGTCAAGTGTCTGGCATTATGGTCAGTGGGATTGAACCGCAGTATGAAAAAAAGGTATCAATTATCCAAGACCATATGGTGGAAGGCAGTATCGATAACCTGAAAAAAGGTGAGTTTGGTATTGTCCTTGGCAAGCAAATGACAGATGCCTTAGGTTTAGGTTTGAATGACAGTGTGACCTTGGTGCTTCCTGAAGCAACACCTTCGCCGGCTGGGGTCGTTCCGCGTTTTAAACGATTTAAAATTGTGGGTATTTTCAGTATTGGTGCAGAAGTTGATTCGATGATGGGCTATATTGCTCTGAACGATGCATCAACTTTATTAAGACTACCAGACGGTGCGCAAGGCATCCGTATGAAGTTGGATGATATTTTTGCAGCGCCACAAGTGTCTCAAGAAATTGTGCGTGATCTACCTGCAAACTTCTATGCTTCTGACTGGACTTATACACACGGCAACCTATTCAGCGCGATTCAAATGGAAAAGGCAATGGTGAGTTTATTGCTGTTCCTGATTGTATTGGTTGCAGCATTTAATATCGTGTCTTCATTGGTGATGGTGGTTACTGATAAAAAATCCGATATTGCCATTTTGCGTACTCTAGGCGCTTCACCGGCTACAATCACGCGGATCTTCATGGTGCAAGGTACAGTGATTGGGGTGATTGGTACGGTGTCTGGGGCGATTTTAGGGATTATCGCTGCATCGAGTATTAGTAATTTAGTCGGTTGGTTGAATACAACATTGGGCTTAAATATGTTTGATGCTTACTTCATCAACTATTTACCGTCTTATTTAAGATGGCAAGATGTTGTGGTGATTGTATCTTTATCATTGGGTCTTAGCTTTATCGCGACTATTTATCCGGCATTACGTGCAGCTAAAGTTCAACCTGCAGAGGCTCTACGCTATGAGTAATTTAGTTTTAGATGCCCAAAACATTACCAAATCTTTTACCGATGGGAAGTCTACAGTCGATGTAATTCGTGGACTTTCATTACAAGTCAAAGCAGGTGAGTTTGTTTCGATTGTGGGGTCAAGTGGCTCTGGTAAAAGTACGTTATTGCATGTATTGGGTGGCTTGGATCGTCCAACATCGGGTCAAGTGTTGATTAATGGTCAACGCTTTGACACTTTAGGTGAAGCAGAGCGTGGTTATATCCGCAATGAGCATTTAGGTTTTGTGTATCAATTCCATCACTTGTTGCCTGAATTTACCGCGTTTGAAAATGTGGCGATGCCATTAATGTTACGGAAGTCGAGTAACTTCAAAGAAGTGAAGCAGCAAGCTGAATATCTTTTGGAACGCGTTGGACTTTCCCACCGCATGACGCACAAACCCGGTGAGCTTTCAGGCGGTGAACGTCAACGTGTGGCTTTGGCTCGTGCATTGGTAGCAAAACCTAAGTTGATGATGGCTGATGAGCCAACAGGGAACTTAGACCGCAAAACCGCGGTGAAGATTTTTGAGTTGCTGTCTGAGTTGCGTAAAGAATTTAACATGGCCATGTTAATCGTGACCCATGATGAATATTTAGCTCAATCTGCTGATGCGATTTTGCATATGCAAGATGGTTTATGGGTAGATGACTAAGCGCTAAATTGATTTCGCAAAAATTAGTGGATTAAGATTGTTTGATTGAAGCTCACCGCGGTGGGCTTTATTATTGCCAGCACATAATAAAAATAATGATGACTTATGTTGCAAAGCTTTTGTATTGGCTGGATTTTAGGCATTTCTTTTATGGGGTTCAGGTTTTGGAATCCACATATTTCGACAGCTCAGTTGCTTTTTATTGTTCTTATTTGGCTAGGTTTACAGCTTTGTATTTCACCAAAACTAAAAAGTATTTTTTTGAAAATCTTACAGCTCAGTACAAATCTTTGCATGGGCGCAATTCTCGGCTTTAGTTTTGCCAATACTCAACTCGATCAGCGTTTGGCATTGGTTGAACATCAGAGCAGACAAGGCGAATTTATTGCGTATATTCCACAGATCAGCCAACTCAAAGACCAAGCAATTCAGCAAAAAATTGAAGTGCTAAATATGAATCAGCAGATTCAATATTTTATGGCGCATTTACCCAATTCAATTTTGCAAAATAATGAACAGACGATTCAGTTGGTCCCTGGACAATACTATCGTATGTATGGTGAGTTAAGACCTACCCAAAGCTATGTGACCGAAGGTGCATTTGACCAAGAAAGGTGGAGTATACAGCAAAATATACATGCCAGTTTAAAGGTGAAGTCGGTTGAATTGATACCACCTCGACATATGACTGCGATGGGCTATGGTCAACAGTATCAACGGCATCAAGGTGTGTTACATCAGTTCAAAATAAAAGTCGAACAACAACGTTTATATTTAAGAGCGTTTATATATCAACAACCGCTGCGGAATCATGGCTTGTTGTTAGCACTGCTTACAGGCGATAAAAGTTTACTCACTGAAGGCACTAGTGAATTATTTCAACGTTTTGGCATGAGTCATTTATTGGCAATCTCTGGTCCGCATGTGTTGGTATTTGCCAGTATGCTCTGTTGGGCGATACAGTTAGCTATTCGAAAATATTGTCCCAAAATCTATCTCAAATGGCCCAAACAGTATGTTTTGGTCGTGCCCTTTATCTTCTGTGTCCTTGTATATTGTGCATTTACCGGTTTTGAAATACCGGCGCTGAGAACGCTGACGATCTGCCTTGTCGCCAGTAGCATGCTGTTGTTACGGCAAACCATTCAGCCTTTTCAACTGCTGGTTTTTAGTGCCGCAATTTTATTGTTAGTGGATCCCTTTAGTATTTTATCCGCGGCATTTTGGTTGTCTTATGGCGCATGCTTTATTTTACTGCGGATTTATCAAACCTTAAGGAAGCATATACTGGCTCAAACAGAAGTCAGTTTTTGGCAAAAGTTAAAACATTCAATGTGGTTGATGGTGGAATCACAATGGAAAATCTTTGTTGCCTTATTTCCATTGATGGTGATTTTTTTCAAGCAAGTCACGTGGATTAGCCCATTAAGTAATTTATTCGCCATCCCGTGGCTAGGGGCAGTGGTGGTTCCTTTAGATATCATCGGAGGGGCACTTTCATATATTTCTACACCTTTGGCGCATTTGGTCTTTTTATTCAATGATCTGTGTTTAGAAGTGTTACATGTATTTCTCTATGGCTTAGATCGACTCTTTGCACCACAAATGCAAGATGTCGCATTGACGTCCACTCAGATCGTACTGTTGATACTCGCCATAGTAATCTTATTTTTACCTGAAGGAATCTTGCCAAAATATTGGGCGGTCATTACCTTTTTTGCTCTGTTTATTCCATGGAAAAATTCAGCAAATTTTCAGCTTTCAATTTTAGATGTGGGACAAGGGCAGGCGATCTATATCCGTTCTGTAGATCATCATATGATGGTGGACTTCGGTGGAAACTATGATGAAAGTCAATTTAGTGTCGGGCAGAATATCATCCGGCCATTTTTGAGTGTGAATGGTGTCCATCGACTAGATCGGGTGTTATTGACTCATTTAGATCAAGACCATAGCGGTGGTTTTTTCTCATTGGAGCAACAGCTTGATATCGGGCAGCTTTCAAGTAATGAGCGAGTACAAACCACGAACCAAGTTCCACAGCGTTTATGTCAGCGTGGTCAGCAGTGGAATTGGGATCAGCAAGTCTATTTTGAAATACTCTCGCCAAAGCCTGAAGATCTGACAAATGCCCAATGGAATGCCAATGAACGCTCTTGTGTACTGTATGTGACGGTCAAAGGCGTCAATGGACCAAGACATTTTCTATTGATGGGGGATGCGGGTTGGGAGACTGAATATCAAATATTACGTGATTATCCAGACCTAAAAGTCGATATTTTGGTACTTGGACATCATGGTAGTCAGCATAGTTCATCCTATGCGTTTTTAAACCATTTTAAGCCCAAGTTGGCGATTGCTTCTGCGGGGCGATTTAATCGTTATGGACATCCTGCAAAGATGACCCAAACACGACTCAAACAATTAGATATTCCACTCTTACAGACCGCACAAAGTGGAAGTATTCATTTCAAGCAAAATAAACAGCAAATCGAGTTGATCGAAGAGCGAACAAAGTATAAATGGCTTGATCTATATCGCAGCCTATCAAAAGAATCCGAATAGAGAAACTCGCTCAAGGGCAAGGCGTGAAGATGTTATTCAGCCACTGTCATTGTTTGCTGTTGTTGATATTCCTCACGAATATCGTGGATGCGTTGAGCAGCCTCTTCATCACTAATATTGTATAGATTTCTCAATTTTGGATTGGCTTTAAAGCGTTTATAGCTCCAGTGATAATGCTCTGGGTAACGATGGATTAAATCTTCCACTGCTTTAAAGATAACCATCGAGCCATCATCTGCATTACCTTGATAAATATTGTCATCGATAGGTTCGATATGCATATCAAAACCATGATTATCGTTACGAATGGCATATAGTAAGAGCGCACGTGCTTTGGTTTTTTGAATTAGTTTTGCACTTAAGTTGCTGGTTTTTAATGGGATGCCAAAATAAGGGATCATTTCGCCGCCGGCATTGGGCGTATGGTCTGGCAAGATTACAGTCGTCCCACCTTGTTTTAAGGCTTTGAAAATTTGACGTACACCTGATTCATCCGTAGGAACCAATGTTGCTTGCTCGCGGCTTCGTGCAGCACGGACAAAATTGTTGGCAGATTCACTTTTTACCGGCTTGTACATGATGGTCATTTGAGTGTACTGCGCAACCCATGCATTCATGATTTCCCATGTGCCAAAATGCGGTACCACGAGGACAACGCCTTTTTGTAGGGCGAGCGCTTCATGTAAATATTCAGCGCCATGTACGTGATGAATTCGTTGAATATTTTTTTCTGTACTTGCACCCCAAATGTTAAAAAATTCAAAATAAGAACAAAGTTCGTTTCGAATCGCTTGTTTAGTGAGTTGAATGCGAGCTGACTCTGATAATTCAGGCAATGCAATTTTAAGATTGCGTTGAATCGTAGAGTAGGTTTTAGAGATTTTTAAAACATTGACTAACCCAGCCAAACCTTTTGCAATTAATCTAGAAATTTGAATAGGTTGACGGCTGATAAATTTTAACAGGTGATATGTGGTGTCCTGTGAATTTTGGTCGGTCATCTTGTTTAAGTCTGATACAAATGAAAGAAAATTTAAAATAATTATAGGGGAAAATGAATTGATTAGACAGTTATAGCGATTAGCGTGTATATAATGACTACAAATTAACGATTAACTAGGTTTTTTTTATGTCCGAATGGCCACCAAAACCTGAAGAAAAACAGCAAAGTTCTTCAAACAATATCCAGCAGCCAACTGGAAATGAATGGAAAATATTAGAAAAAGCCGTGCTTTCTTCCGTTGAGGAACAACGTAGAGCACGTAGATGGGGTATATTTTTTAAATTTTTAACCTTTGCTTATTTGCTATTTATTATCATTGCGATGGCAAAAAGTTGCAGCATGTCATCATCAGATCCTGCAGCAACAGTGGGCTCACATATTGCCGTGGTTGATATCATTGGGACCATTGCAGCGGACAAGCAAAGTGTAAACAGTGCAAATACCATCAAAGCTTTGAAAAAAGCCTATGAAAATAAACAAAGCAAAGCGGTTGTTTTAAATATTAACTCACCGGGCGGTTCACCTGTTCAGTCTGATGAAATTTGGCAAGAAATTCAGTACTTGAAAAAAGCCCATACCGATAAAAAACTGTATGCCATTATTGGTGATACTGGTGCTTCAGGTGCGTACTATATTGCGTCTGCCGCAGATGAAATTATTGTCAACCCTTCAAGTTTAGTGGGTTCAATTGGCGTGATTATGCCGAATTATGGTGTTAGTGGTTTGATGCAAAAGTTCGGTGTAGAAGATCGCACCATGACTTCGGGTGAGAACAAAGCGATTTTATCCATGACTCAACCTGTCGATGCTGCACAAAAAGCACATGTTCAAGGTGTACTCGATAACGTTCATGCGCATTTCATTAATGCCGTGAAAGAAGGTCGCGGTAAGAAATTAAAATCAAATGATCCGGCTATTTTCTCAGGTTTATTTTGGACAGGTGATCAGGCTGTGAAGCTGGGTATTGCTGACCGTACAGGTAGTTTAAATAGCCTGAAACGTGAATTGAAAACTGAAAAAGCCGTAAACTACACCATTGAAAATAGTCCATTTGATTCTGTGCTAGGTCGTATGGGAAGTTCATTTGGTCAAGGTTTGGCAAGTGCATTGTCACAACAGGTTCAATCTGAAAACAGCACGAAGTTACAATGAAACCGTTAATTCATTTTGCGCACGCCAATGGCGTGCCATCACAGGTTTATCAAAAATTGTTTGATTTACTGAGTGATGAATATGATGTGATCTATGTGCCGTTACTTGGGCCAGATAAGCGTTACCCAATCGATAACCATTGGAAAAGCTTAACACAGCAGGTAATAGACAGTATTGTACGTCAGGCCAATGGTCGTAAGGTGATTGGATTAGGTCACTCATTAGGTTCGGTTTTAACATTTCAGGCTGCGTTACAACGCCCAGAATTGTTTGAACAAGTGTTAATGATTGATCCGCCTATGATCATGGGTAAAGAGTCTTTTGCTTTGCACATTGCAAAACTCCTCAAACTTAAAGTCCTCGATAAAATGTCGCCCGCAGGCTTGTCGAAACGTCGTCGTGATCATTGGGACAGTCGTGAACAAGCAGCGGAGCTTTTAAGGCCGAAAGGTTTTTATAAAGATTTCGATCCAGACTGTTATCAAGCTTATATTGATTATGCATTGATGGACGATAAACTGCGTGGTGGGGTGGAATTAACGATTTCACGTGATGATGAGGTTCATATTTTTCGAACCAATCCTTCACTGTGGTGGTTACCTCAGACTCAACCACAAGTGCCTGTGCAGCAGTTAATTGCAGAGCAGGGGCCATTTTTGGCACGTCACTTTCCACAAAAGGTTGAGAAAAAATTTGGGATTCCATTTAAAGTTGCTGCGGGGAGTCATATGTTTCCCTTGGAACATCCTGTGGAAACTGTTGAATTGATCAAAAATTTACTTAAATTGTCTAAGCGTCATCATTGAACCTTAAAAACGACAACACAAAAAAGCACTCTATAGAGTGCTTTTTTTATGAATGAAACATTCTACTTTCTACTTTTGAGATTTATTTCGCATTTTCAAATTGTAAAACAACTTTGTTGTTGGCATCTAAAAATTTCAAATGATCTTTAGAGGCATCATAATGAGTAACTTGGCTCAATGCCTGCGAAAAATGTTGAGGAATATTTGTCGCAGTCAAACACGCTCTTTGTGTTGTAGCAAGGTTTGAAAATTGGATTTTTGTTTTTTGCACAGCGTAACCGCCCATGAATTGATTACAACCATCAGAACCACTTACACGAGTATCGTCGAAAGTGATGGTGGGTACGTTCGAATTGTTAGGGTCAGCTTCAAGCTTAACGCCTTGAATTTCACTCGCAACCCAATTTTTGTTTTGTAATTTATCTAAATTACGATCAGTAGCCGGATTTGATGTCGTAGCACAACCAATCATACCCAGTGTTATACATGCACAAGTCGCCAGTGTGATGGATTTTAACATGTGATTTTCTCCACTTTTGTTTGAAGGATGTAATATTTCTAGATTTATAAGGTTTACTAATTGCAATATAAGCTTATTATTTTAATGATGCTAAAAGCTTTAATTTAACTAAAAACTACATATTGATCATAAAGTTGAACATTCTGCAAAAATGGATTTTAGATTTTAGATTTTAGATTTTAGATTTTAGATTTTAGTAATAAATAGAGTTTTATTTGGCACTGAAAAAACAAAACGCACCCTAAGATGCGTTGATTGTTAAATTATACAGATGCTTAGAACTTACAGAATTGAACAGGTTGTTGCAAAGGCTCACCACGATATAAAACACCGTTTTCAGTGTGTTGAATGGTGCCATTACAAATCCATTCTGCGACTTGAGGATAAATCACATGCTCAAGCACGTGAACGCGATTTGCCAGACTTTCAGCATGATCATGCACATTGACTTTAAGCACACCTTGAGCAAGCGCTTGGCCGGCATCTAGCTCTGCAGTCACATAGTGAACTGTACAGCCATGGAAGACATCACCAGTGTTTAACACACGTTGATGAGTATGCATGCCTTTATAATTTGGCAGCAGAGAAGGGTGGATGTTAATCATTTTCCCTTCCCATGCTTTGACAAATTTTGGGCTTAAAATGCGCATAAAGCCTGCCAAAATCACCAAGTCAACATCCCAGTCGAGCAGTTGTTGATGCATCACATCATCAAAAGCTTCACGACTTGGATATTGTTTGTGTTCAATGACTGCAGTTGCAATCTTTGCTTTTTCTGCACGTTGCAGTGCAAAAGCATCAGGTTTATTGGAAATTACCCCAACGATTTGACCTGATAGATTGGCATCGATCAGGGCTTGCAGGTTAGATCCGCTGCCTGAAACAAGTACAGCAATTTTAATCATGAACGTTGCTTATGCGAAAACTACACGGATTTTTTCGTCAGCGCCTTCAACAGATTCAGCATTGTCTGCAATGTGACCCATTGTGAATGCTTTTTCGCCAAGGCTGTTGAGTAATTCAACAGTTTTGTCAGCATCTGCTGCATCAACTACGAGAACCATACCTACGCCACAGTTAAATGTGCGGTACATTTCAAATTGTTCAACACCACCTTCTTTTTGAAGTAGTTTGAACAATTCTGGCCATTCCCAAGATGCTTCATTCACTACCGCTTGAGCACCATTTGGCAGTACGCGAGGTAAGTTACCCGGTAAACCACCACCAGTGATGTGTGCCATTGCGTGTACATCCACTTCTTTCAATAACTGAAGTATTGGTTTTACATAAATACGAGTTGGTTCCATTGCTGTATCGGCAAGTGGACGACCATCAACGATTTGAGTAAGGTCAACGTTTTTCACATCTAAAATTTTACGAAGAAGTGAGTAACCATTTGAGTGTGCGCCAGAAGATGCAACACCAACTAAAACGTCACCCGCTTTAACTTTAGAGCCATCAATAATTTTGCTTTGCTCAACTACACCTACGCAGAAACCTGCAAGGTCGTAGTCTTCGCCTTCATACATACCTGGCATTTCAGCAGTTTCACCGCCAACCAATGCACAGCCTGCAAGTTCACAACCCGCACCGATACCAGTCACAACATTTGCTGCAACGTCAACGTTGAGGTGGCCAGTTGCATAGTAGTCAAGGAAGAACAGTGGTTCAGCACCACATACGAGAAGATCGTTTACGCACATTGCAACCAAGTCTTGACCAATTGTGTCATGACGGTTCAAATTCAATGCTAAACGTAATTTTGTACCAACACCATCTGTGCCAGATACGAGAACAGGTTCTTCATAACCTTTAGGAATTTTACAAAGAGCGCCGAAGCCGCCTAGACCGCCCATTACTTCAGGACGTGCAGTACGTTTCGCGACAGATTTGATACGATCGACTAACGCGTCGCCCGCTTCAATGTCGACACCTGCATCTTTGTAGCTTAAACCAGTGTTTGGGGTAGAAGTTGAGTTGCTCATAATGAAGTCTCCGCATTCGCGCGGGGATTATAACCTGAATATGCAAAACTCTTATGCTATTTCGCACTAAAATGTTATCTTTATTAAAATATTTTCTTTTCTATAACGATTACATTGAAAAAAGGTGACTTTATATGGGTGATCGCACCTTGCGCCGAATTTTTATTCTTGCTGGGATAGCATTGATCCTATGGGTTTTATACTTATTAAAGCCTGTAGTTGTTCCTTTTATCGGCGCATTTCTAATTGCATATTTATTTAGCCCTTTAGTCGATAAATTACATAAAATTGGTTTGCCGCGCTGGTTATCCATCAGTTTGGTCTTTATTGGAATTGGTGTTGCTATATTCCTTGCAATGTGGTTCCTCTTACCACTGGTATGGGAACAGTTGATGTATGCGAAAAACAATATTCCAAGCAATATTCATTGGGTCAACTATACATTCCTGCCGTGGTTATCAGAGACATTTAATCTTGTACCGATGGAAATTGATACAGAGCAAATGTCAGCAGCGATCATGGAGTATATTCAAACCAACTATAGTGCAGACAGTATCCAAGCCATGTTGTTAAAAGTGGCACAATCGGGTCTGAATTTCATACAGATTGGTGGCACGATTGTCTTAATTCCAATCATAGCTTTCTATTTCTTATTAGATTGGGAACGAATGTTAGAAAACATGCGTCGACTTATTCCACGTAAATATGAAAAAAGCACGCTCACAATCGTGGGCGAATGTCATGAAGTTTTAGGTGCATTTGTAAAAGGCCAATTCTTGGTAATGTTCTTATTGGGTGTTGTTTATGCGGTTGGACTCCAATTAGTCGGTATTGAGGTTGGCATCATCATTGGGATGATTGCGGGTCTAGCCAGTATTATTCCGTATTTGGGTTTTGCGGTAGGTATTATTTCGGCAATTGTGGCTTGCCTGTTCCAATTCGGTTTGGATTGGGTGCATTTGGCCTTAGTACTGGTGGTATTCATGGTAGGGCAGGCGATAGAAGGTTATATTTTACAGCCTTTCTTATTAGGCGACAAAATTGGTTTGTCTCCTGTGGCAGTGGTATTTGCAGTCCTTGCAGGCGCGCAATTGGCAGGACTCCTCGGAATGCTCATTGCACTACCCGTTGCAGCGATTATTGTGGTCTTATTACGTCATGCACGCGAAAATTACGAGAAAAGTAATTTATACCGAAATGATGTACTTGTCGTAAATGATGCTGCAAGTGGCACTTTAAACATAGAAACCAATCAAGTTGCTGTCGATATTGAGCTCAAAAATCAGTCTGCAAATTCGCTGCAAGATCCTGAAATTTCGAGTAACATTGAAAGATCAGAACATAAAGATTGATAAGGCCAAAATATAGATATGCGTCAATTGCAGCTAGATATAGAACCACAACTCGATGCCCGAATTAGTGATTTTTCTGGGCCGAGTTGGGGGCATGTAATCGATGGTGTTCGTCAGTTACATGCTGGTTTAATGAATCGTTTCTATATCTATGGTGGAGCTGGCACAGGAAAAAGCCATTTACTGTCTGCAATATGTGACTCCTATTTAGAAATTGGCAAATCAGCAATTCAAGTTTCATTGCTTGAATTGCTCGATGCGCCAACTGAAGCGATTACTTCGCTTGATCGCTATGATTTGGTGGCTTTAGATGATATTGAAGCCATCAGTGGAGTTCCACATTGGCAAAAAGCTGTTTTTCACCTGATTAACTATAATAACGAAGAAGGTGGTCAATTGGTCTTTTCATCTCGACTAGCGCCAATTGAACTCAAACTTGAACTGCCAGACCTACAGTCTAGATTAACTCAGGCTGTTAGTGTGAAAGTGCCGAATGGTAGCTTATACGCAGACCGTCAAGCGCTCGTGAACTCTGTTTTAGCGCGACGTGGCATCCATATGGATCAACAAATTGTGGATTATTTGTTGGCACATGGGCCGCATCAGGCGTCTATTTTACTTCGCTCTTTAGAACAACTTATTCAGATGTTAAAAGGTGAAAAAGTCAAATTGAGTCATGCCAATTTAAGACAAATTTTTGCCCTAATTGATGAATATCGGTAAGCAATAAAAATTCTTGAGTAATTACTCAAGCTGTGACAAAGTACATAAAAATATTTTAATGTTGCAAGGATTGTGCAACTTAAGAATAAAAAGATAAAAAATATTTAAGGAGATGGATATGCTCAAACAGAGCATAGGCATTGGCATGCTTCTCATGGCAGGTCATGCATTTAGCGCAGAAATTACCGTTACAACCACTGAAGATGTTGTAAAGGATGACAAGGAATGTTCACTTCGTGAAGCCATAGAATATATCAATAATGGTATGCCAGAAGCCGGATATAATGGTTGCGGGGGGAAAGACGCCTATGCCTCAATTTCTCTGAAAAAAAATGAAGTTTATAAACTCACTAAAAAAATTGATATTAAAGCAGAACTGAATCTGAAAACGGCGTATGACAGTAACGTCAATGAAGATGTCGTACTCGGTCTTAATAATGCCGTCATTGAAATGACCGGTAAGGATCAAATTTTTAATATTAATGACGGCGAAAAAGAACTAATTGCGATCAATTTTAAAGAAATTTCATTTAAAGGATGTAAGCAAGATCAGTGCGCTGATAAAGGCGGCATCCTTTTTAATAATGAAAAACTCACACTTGAAAATGTAAAGTTTGAAGATGGTAATGCACGACTTGGTGGTGCAATCTACAATGTTGGATTCTCAGAAGATGGCGCAGCTGTAGCAAGCCGTCTGTATATGCGAACCACGATTTTTCAAAACAACAAAGCGGTAGATGGTGGTGCAATTTACTCAGAAGCACCGGCTTATGAAATCTATACATCTTTGTTCAAAAATAATGAAAGCACTTCTGGTCGAGCGATTGTTTACAATCAAAATGGGCTCGCAGACATCAGCAAGTTGGTGTTCAGTAACCCTCAAAATATCATTGCCAATAGTACCTTTTTCAAAAACAAAGGTTTTGCTGTCAACTTACGTGATGGTTTAGCACTCAATAATATTACAGTACTGAAGAACAGTGGCGGTATCGAACTAAATAGTACCTCTGAGCATGCTTATTTAGCCAATAGTGTGGTGATTGGTAATGCGCTCAGTGGTACCGCTCAAGATTGTAAAGTCGTGAACTCAGGAACAGACCAATCTGTTTTTTATAACAACTTAGTGGCTGCGAGTTGTCCTGTTGGGCCTGCTGCAAATTTAAATGATGTATGGTCTGGGACGAGTTTAATTGCGGGTGAAGATGAAGGTAGCTGTAAAACCTTAACAGAAGATCGTAATGCACTTTTCTGTCCATTTACCACAGCAAATAACGCATTTATTGGTTATTTACGTCCTCGTATTTTATTAGATTACGAAACGATTTTCTCAAGCCCGATATTAAATAAGGGGAAGACCACAGCAGATGGCAATGAGCATCATGTGTATTGTGAGTCTTCTGATCAGCGTGGAAAAAATCGTAATTTGGATGATGTTTGGTGTGATCGTGGGGCTATAGAAATTGTGGTTCCTGTGAGCATGCCTCGATTAGGTAAAGACATTCGTACAGGTGAAGTGGCCAAGTTTAATATTTTAGATGCATTAGGTGACAGTGATTTAATTCCAAAAGAAGAATGTACAAAAGTGATGGGTATGGCAAATTCAACGGGTGAGCCATGGCAAGATGGTTGCCCAATAATTGTACAAAGCACCGAATCTAAAGGTAAATTTACACTGAATTTGAATGGTGATTTTGAATACACGCCAAATGGAAATTGGCATGGCGCAGATATTTTTGAATTGCGTGTGGTGACGTCTTCAACCCGTTTTAATACTTCGGCAAAAAATTATTTAGCTGCAGAAGTGCGTATTTTCCAAGAACCAAACAATGAAATGGAAAGTAAAACCGTTAAAACTTCGGGTGGTGCTCTAGGCTGGGCGAGTATTTTTGCGCTGCTTGGCTTAGTTGGATTTCGTCGCTTTAAAAAATAGTCTGGATAGAATTAAGGACAGCACATGAAAAATTATAAAAAAGGATTGCTGGCGGTCATGGTCCTTGCGGCTATGTCATCTATGGCAGCGACAAGTAACATCATCAAAGTTACGACCTTTGATGATGAAAATGGTGAAAATCTCAATCAATGTTCTTTACGTGAAGCGATTGAAACTGCACGTAAAAACAAATCTTTTGGTGGATGTAATGTCGGTAATCCAAATAATGGGCAGACCGATTATATTCAACTTGAAGCAGGTGAATATCTTCTGACCAAAGGTGAGTTAGTTCCTCTAAATCAGATCGTGATAGAGGGGAAAAGTCGCTTTAACTATGATTCAAAAAATTTACTGACGCAGAAATTTCCTGCCTATGAATATATTAGAACGACGATTAATGCCCAAGGCAAATCGCGTATTTTTAATACTTCACGCTCAGAAGCCAACTTTATCGTCAATAATGTACGCCTTACTGGCGGGATGGCAGAAGACCGTGGTGGTGCCTTGTATTTAGGGGGAGCATTTACCTTAAATAATGGTGCAATAGAAAACTCTCAGGCCAAAGTTGCTGGCGGTGCGATCTACTCCGTTGCGCATAATATGTCGAAAAAAACATTATTGGTGAGCAGTTTAGTTCAGGGTAACGTCGCACCTAAAGGTAGTGTGGTAGCTATGGACTGTATCGGCAACTTGGGGGATACCCAGCCTGAAATTGTGTTCCAGCAAAGCAGTATTATTCAAAATGGTTCATCGACGAGCAATAGTGTGATGGACTTCTGTGGAAATGCCAAAGTTGAACTGACAGCAAATACGATTGCAAAAAACCAAGCAAATCCAAATACGGGTAGTATTATCCGTGCCATTTCTCAGGGAACGGAACGTTTAAGTGCTTTTTCTAGCTTCGTTTTAACCAGTAATACAATAGTCGAGAACAATGCGGCTAGTACCTATTATTATGATAACAATGGTACAAAGGCTTGGTATTTCAATGTATTGGCCTACAATACTGGTGGGAAATCTTGTCGTTATCTCAATAACGCTGTACCTGATAATAGTCAAAAATTTGTTGCAAGTAATAACGCTTTTGAACTGGCAGCCGCACAGTGTGATTTACCCGAAAGTGTGCTGAATAGTACGGAAAGCTTTCTGCAAAACCATGACGTAAGTAGCTATGCTATGGGCACTTTATTAAGCGCCCTACAAACAAAATCTGCTTATAACTTGTATTTACCTTTGTATTACCCGAAAGCAATCGGCAGCGGTTTTGACTTGATCAATCTTGGCTTAGAAGGTTGTAGTGATGCGGATCAACGGGGTATTTTGCGGATCACAGATGGTACTTTACAGTTATCACCTACGCAAAGAAACACATGTGATATTGGTTCGGTTGAGTTAATGAATTTAACCGCAGCAGATATGGCAGATATTACCAATGAGTCTTTAACAGCTCTGCAAGATAAGTATCAAAATACAATTGATGCTTTGAAAAAGGATATCGATGATCCTGATTATGCAGAATACAAAGTTGCCAATCAGGATGATTTAACAAAGTACGAAGCGGTATTCAGTGCATTAAAAAATAACCTTAAATATCGTGCGGTTTATTTTGATCCATTCCCAGCATCATTACCTCAAGAAGAGTCTGTGAATGGAAGTGCTGAAACACGACAAATCGCCTTAAATGCTGACAACTATACCGTGACGACTTCACCAATCGGCATTGGTAGTGAAATTACGGTGTCTAGTACAGGCGAAGCAAGTATTGTGGGTAATCCACCACATGACCTGCACTGTGATTGGGATGCTGGAATAAAACAAATCGTTATATATCGCACCAGTGGGGTAACAACAGCGCCTACCGAATACGGTTTTTGTAAATATACGCTAAAACAAAAGACAGGGAGTCAGGCGGAATCCTCTGGTGTGGTCCGTGTGGCATTTAAAAATATGACCCCAGTGGCCAAAGCTGCTCAATATACGATTAGTCCGTCAAATAATTTGTCTGTTACCGTCAATAATTTATTAGAAAATGCTAATGATGATGGTGATGGTCCAGTTGCATCTATGCCAGCGGGTAAATCGGTATGGCATAAAAATGAAGAAGGCCAAATTATTCCAATTCGTTTTACGAAAATCCCAGCAGGTTTAAACTTTGAAGCTGAGTATAGTGGTAGCTGTCCAGCAAGTTATTTAAAGGAAACCTGCTACGGTGGCAAAATCACCTTCTCTGTAAAAAATGGCTTTAGTCAGTTTGACTATCCTGTTGAATATAGTGTTGTCGATAGTGACGGCATTGCATCAAGTAATGCAATTCTGACCCTTAAGAATACCGCGAAAAATACCAACTCTTCTTCTAGCGGCGGTGGCTCAATGGGAGTATTTGGACTGTTGGCATTGATTGGTTTAGGTGTGTATCGTCAGCGTCGGTTGAGCAAGTAATACAATAAAAAAAGCCTCGATAAGAGGCTTTTTTTATGGCTTAGCTAATGTAATGGATTTGATTTTCACAGCATACTGTTGTTTTTGATTAGTGAACGATAGCGATAGGCTGTAAGTATTTATTGATATACTCATCGCGAATAGCAGGTCGTTCATCAGGACTAGCTTTTTGCATACGTGTCGCGAGTTCTTTACGTTCTAAAGTACTCATTTTTTGCCATGTTTCGCGCATACGCTGCTTTTCACTGTCTGGAAGTTGGGTGAACCAATCCATGCGCTGTTGCAAGCTGACACGTTGATCTGCAGGAATCTCTTTGAGTGCCTGATACTTTTTAATTAAAGCCTGTTGTTCTGCTTCAGATAGCGAATCCCAAGTTTCATTAACTTGAGTATCTGCATCTTTTGAAAAAATCCAAAAGCGATCAAAGCCAGCAAAACTGGTTTGCAAAAAACTAAAAGCACAGAATGCAATTGCTAATTTTTTAGCTGCCATGTGGAACTTTGTCCTCACCCAGAACCATCAACATTTCAAGATCTTCCACCATTTGAGGGGAGAGCTTAGGGGTTGAAATCACCTGATTTTGTGGTTTGTCATCCAGTACAGTCGCATTCGGTAAAATGACAAAACCTGCAATTGCTGCTGCAAGTGCAAAGCCAGACATTTTCCAGAAACCATAACGAGAAGTTTCGCGCTGATGAATATCTTCAAGCACGTTATTCATGACAGTTGCTTTGTCTTTATGGTGCTGTGCGAGTCCATCAAGTTTGGAAGTTACTTGCTTTAAGAAATCATCTTGTTTCATTCGGATGATCCTCCCATATGTGGATTCAAATGTGCCAAAGCGGTACGTAAACCTTGAATGGCACGGTGGTAATGTGTTTTAACACTGCCTTCGGAACAATTCATAATTTCTGCAGTTGTATGCGTATCAAAGCCTTCCCAAGCTCGTAACATAAATGCTTGTTGCTGGCGGACTGGAAGTTCTGCGATAGCATCTTGTATTTCCTCTGCAGTGACAGCCTGATCCAGAAAGTCGAAAGGGTTTGGTGTAGATTCATCTACAACATCCTGTATTTCGACATCGTCGTCATCTAGGCTGACTTTTCTAAATAGGGAAAACGGCTGCGAACGACGTGCTTCCTTTCGACGCCAATCTTGCAGCTTATTATTTAAAATGGTGTAAAACAGGGGATACCATTCCTCTGTGGACTTTTCAGCATAAGCTTTATGTAAGGAAATAAAGGCTTCTTGCACCAAGTCCATGGCAATGCCATGTTGACCGTGCGTTGCACTTTCCATCATTACTAAAGCACGCCCCGTCACTTCATTCATGAAGTTTTTCAGGCGAGACTCAGCCGTGCTTTTTAAAACACTGCTGTCTTGCGTCTCGGACTTTTTGGGTGCTAAATCCATAGAGATGGAAAATCCTGTCATCGGATACCCACCGTTATTTCCATATTCATGTACAAATAACGATGGAAATAACGGTTAGGTTGACAAAAAGAATTATTATTTTTTCTAGTGTAGTCTATTTTTTTCAGGCTTAAGCGCTAAATACAATAAAATAACGATTTTACTGACGCTGACGTACCATTTCAAAAAAACAGATCGAGCCAGCAATGGCTACGTTTAGTGATTCTTGACCACCCGGTTGAGGAATCGCAACGGCTTCGGCATGTTGTAATGCATACTCAGAAACACCTTGACCTTCATTGCCTAAAATCCACACACATTGTTTGCGTAAATTTTTGCTATATAGGTTTTCAGACTGATGTGAGCTTGTTGCATACACTGGAATTTTGAATTTCGTCAAAATATCTTCAAGGGCAATATTTTCAAAGGTATTTAATGAAAAATGTGCGCCCATACCTGCGCGTAATACACGCGGTGACCAGAGCGATGCAGAGCCTTTGGTACAAACAACTTGCTCAATACCCGCCGCGGCAGCAGAACGGAGTAGGGTGCCTACATTACCGGGGTCTTGAATATTGTCTAAAATTAAGGTGTCTTCACTGAAGTTAAGCGCTTCACTTGAACTTGGTAAATCCACAATTGCTAAGCAAGCAATAGATGTTCCAAGTGTACTGATATCTTTGTATAAAGATTCACTTAGAATGAACACAGCACCTTGATATTGTTCCGCAATGCGGTCGAAATCAGCATGGTTAATTGCTTGTTCAGTGGTGAAAATCGATTTGATTGGACGTTTTGAGTCTAACCATGACAACACCAAGTGTGTGCCTTCCAAAACAGTTTGACCTTGTTTTTTACGGTAGGCATTTTGTTCGATTAAGCCACGGAGGTGCTTAATTTTCGGGTTGTCTTTTGATTCGAGATAAATCAGAGCCATGAGGGAGATATCCACGAAAGTCAGCAAAAATACTGACTTTCGTTATAAGAAATTAATTATGGTATGACGTAACTAGGTCAACTTCGTTTTTAGAACCAATAATCACAGGAACACGTTGATGAAGTTCTGTTGGTTGGATGTCTAGAATGCGGACACGGCCTGTTGTAGAAGCACCGCCAGCTTGTTCCATCAACATACTCATTGGGTTTGCTTCGTACATTAAACGTAGACGGCCTGCTTTTTTCGGATCTTTGAAGTCGTATGGATACATGAAGATACCGCTACGGCAAAGAATACGATGAATATCACCCACCATGCATGCAACCCAACGCATATTGAAGTCTTTTTCACGCGGGCCAGTTTTACCTGCAAGAAGTTCGTCGATATAACGTTTTACAGGCTCTTCCCAGTGACGCTGGTTTGATGCATTAATTGCATATTCTTTAGTATCTGCTGCAACCGCAATCGCATCTTTAGTTAATAAGAATTCTTTGCTTTCTGGATCAAAAGTAAAAAAGACTACGCCAGCACCGACAGTTAGAGCCATCATTGTTGATGGGCCATACAATACATAACCTGCAGCCGCTTGGTTAACACCCGCTTGCATGAAATCTTCAGCTTGTGTTACGGCATTTTTTGCAGGAAGAATTGAGAAAATTGTGCCAACACACATATTGATATCAATGTTGCTTGAACCATCTAATGGGTCAAATAAGACAAGATAATCGCCATTTTCTTGAGCTGGTGTGAATTCATCTAATTCTTCAGATGCCAAACCACCGACATGTGGATGAACTTTTAATGCATCGATGAGGTAATCATTTGAAATGACATCAAGTTTCTTTTGTTCTTCACCTTGAACGTTTTCGTGTTGCGCGCTACCCAATACACCAGCCAAAGCACCTTTTTGTAAAAGAAGGTCGATGTCTTTGCATGTATTACCAATTGTTTCAATAACTTGTGCTAATGCAGGAGTTAGATTACCACTTTGTTGTTGTAGAAATTGGGAAAGGGTGAGATTTGACATAACCGGAAAACTCCAAATATTAATTTATCAAAAATGATAAAAATGTGATTGTGCAACATTTTAGATGAGAACGAAGGAAAAGAAAAATTAAACTAGACTATTTGTCGTGATTTTACCCTTGCAAGTCCTGAATAACATGCTATGTTGAATCTAATGTATAAATCGAAAGACAGGGAGCACAACAATGACCACACAAAAATTTGATGCGACTCCGACTGCAACTGAGGGATTGAATTTAGACGATATTTCTGCGGATACCGTAAAAGCTGCATGGAGCAGTTACGAAGCAAAAGCAGAGTATAAAAAGTTCAATAAACATGACCTCATTGAGTCGATGCAAACAGAAAAAGAAAATGCTGAACATCCAGAAGCAGAAGCGTAATGATTTGGATTGTTAAGCTAATTTTCTAGTTAGTAAAGCTAAGGATATCGTTTTAAAAGTCGTTCATTTGCATTTTTAATTGGATATTTTCTTAAGTTCTAAAGCCGCTAATCGAATTTATCCTGAGTTAAAGGGCTAAATTGAGTTAAAGCAAAGAACGTTGAATAGAACGGTGCAAATGAAACGATATAAATAAAATGATACCGGTTAAATAAAAAAGCACTCATTAATGAGTGCTTTTTTAGCTCAGTTTTATTCAAGTCTTATTCAAGTCTTATTTAAGCAGCGGAGGAACAGCTTCGTAGTTAATTTCTACACGACGGTTTTCTTTCCATGCATTTTCATCATGACCCGCATTGATTGGCATTTCTTTACCATAGCTGACTGCTTCAAGCTGATTTGGACTTACGCCTGTTGTAATTAGGAAGCTTTCAACAGCTTTGGCACGACGTTCACCAAGTGCCATGTTGTATTCACGAGTACCACGTTCATCGGTGTGACCTGTTAAAGCCACACGTGAGTTTGCATTAGCAACTAGGAACTGAGCGTGAGCTTGAAGGGTTTGTAAATCTTCATTGCTAAGCTCTGTACTGTCGTAGTCAAAGTGTACTACGCGCTTCGCTAAAAATGCTTTATTCGCTTCAGTTACACCTTTCGATGAGGCACCTGCAAGGTTTTGTGCATTGAGTGCTGCATCTTCACTTAAACCTGAAGTGTTTACAGTGGTTGAGCCATTTGGGTTTTGTCCTGCTTGTACATCTGCAGCAGGTTTACGGCTGGCACAACCAGTCATTACTAATGCTGTAGCTAAAACAGGTAGTGCAATCAGTTTCATCGCGTTCATATTGATCTCCATGACAGTTATTTATGATGTTTCATTAAAAAGTTATTGTTGAATAAATCATGCAGTGTTTATTTCGGTGCCCAAGCTGGTTCACGAACTTCACCTTGTTCACTTGGTAAGTTCATGCGGAAACGACCATCTAAAGACATGATCGAGAGCAAACCACGGTTTGCTTCACGTGTTGCATACACCACCATTTGACCATTTGGAGAGAAGCTTGGTGATTCATCTAAACTGGTTGGCGTTAAAATATTGGTTACACCAGAACCAATGTCTTGAACTGCAACTTTATAGTTACTACCGCTAGGACGATGTACCAAAGCTAATTTTTTACCGTCCGCACTTAACGTACCACGTGCATTGAAAGCGCCACGGAAAGTTAAACGTTTGACACTTTCAGCACTTAAGTTGTAGGTATAAATTTGTGGAGAGCCGCCACGGTCAGAGGTAAAAATAAATGATTTACCGTCAGGGGCATAACGTGCTTCTGTATCAATCGCTGTGTCATTGGTCATGCGTTTTAATTGGCGAGTCTGTAAATCCATTTGATAGATTTCAGGATTGCCATGCATCGATGCGGTAAATAACATTGATTTACCATCAGGTGAGAAGCTTGGCGCACCATTTAGTCCACGGAAACTTGCAACTTTTTCACGGTTACCACTTGCTAAGTCTTGGATGTAAATTGCAGGGCGCTTGGTTTCAAAAGAAACATAGGCTAGCTTTTTCGCATCAGGCGTCCACGCAGGGGACAGGATTGGATCACGTGAAGTCAAAATGGTACGGGGTTGTTCACCATCCGTATCTGCAATTTGTAGGGTATAGCGCTGATCTGGTGTTGCTGCATTACGCAATACATAGGCAATACGGCCGCTGAAGTCACCTGGAATACCCGTTAAAGCTTGATAGATTGCATCACTGATCATATGCGCAGCTTGACGGTAACGTGAAGCAGGTACAGTGAGTAGTTCATTTAACAGGTATTGTTTTTTTTCAACATTATACAGTTGATAGTGAATTTCATAAGAGCCATCTGCAGTTGTTTTTGATGTACCTGTCACAACATAGGGTACGCCCGCAGCTTTCCATGCTTCTGCATTAGGTGAGTTTATTGTTGCAGTTGCAGGTAAGTTTTTAGAGGCACTGGTAAATTTACCTGAGCGGTTCAAGTCATTTTCAACCACTGGATAAATATTTGAGTCATTACTAAAAGGCACGATCGCAATTTTAGGTGCTTCTTCAGGAGCTTTAGTGATTTCGAGGTGAAGCTGCGCATGCGTTTGAGTGATTAAAACTGGGCTCAAAGCAGTGAATACGGCTAAGCAAAGAAGATGTTTACGCGTCATTTCCATCATTCGCTAATTACTCTAAAAATGTGAGTTATTGTCTGTATTTGGTTGTGTCACATAATGGCATGATTTTGGGATATTGAAAGCATGAAAATATGACTGAACTGTTATAACACTGTGAAAAATGCAAAGATTTTATTCGAGTTTCGTCAAGTCTAGCTTAAAAATGATGAACACAACATCACATTTTGGAATGAAAATGATAATTCTTTAGTTATAAGATTCTATTTTTGAATCAAGTGTTTAGAAAATTTTAGCAATACTTGATGCTGCTGAGTCCCACATACACGGCGTTATATAGAACGAAGACAAGAATGGATCAATTAGTCGGGGCTAGAGCTTTATAAAAGCTCAAGTATTGAAACACACAGGTACAATCGATTGAGTATTCATTTTAGGAAAGGGTGGAACTGGGGGGATGGATGTAGAAGCTTAAAAATAAACATCATACCAGCGATGAAACTTGATCTATTGAAGATAAGAAAAAATGGGTATGGGGTGATTCATTGCTTAACCACAAAAAAATCCCCGCAAGCAATGCACGGATTTATCAAACTTAATTTGAAGATCTAAATGTAGAGGTAAAACTTTGTGCTTCACGTCTAGCATCTGGGTCGCTAGGCATCGGATATGGTGCAGCAGCACGAACTGCAGCCTCAATACTGGCTTTCATATCAGGATCACTGGAGCTTACGATGACAGCTTGGACAGCACCTGTTTCAGATAAAATCACGCGAGCAATGGCCGTTTTACCGCTAGAGCCAGGTGGTGTATCCCAAGCACGTTTGATTTTATGTTCAAAATCACGTTTAGCTGTTGAAGCGATTTTCTTGGCTTCCGTTTTTTTCTTTGCATCTTCTTCATTTAGAGCATGTGAAATGGGTTTAAGAGGCTTTTTTACGTCCTGTACTGATTTCTCAGGTTGAGTTGTTTTAGCATGATCCATCAGCAAAGCATTAAATTGTTCAGGTGGAATATGGTCAGGCATGGTCGAAGATGGGATGTAAATTGAACGATTTTCGGCGAATGATTGAGAGCCTAGGAGTGTTAGTGTCGAAAATAATAATAATGTTTTCATGTTATATAATTCAGTATATAAGTAAATGAAAAATCCCCACAAGGTTTGCAGGGATTTAAAAATTAACGTGATGACTTGAAGGTGGACGTAAAACTTTGAGCTTCACGTTTTGCATCTGGGTCACTCGGCATTGGGTATGGTGCAGCAGCTCGAACAGCAGCCTCAATACTGGCTTTCATATCAGGATCACTAGAGTTCACAATCACTGACCGAACTGAACCACTTTCCGTAAGGGTAACGCGAGCAGACGCCGTTTTACCCGCAGAGTCTGAAGGTGTATCCCACGCACGCTTAATCCTATTTTCAAAATCACGTTTTGCTGTTGAAGCAATTTTCTTCGCTTCAGCTTTTTTCTGTGCAGCTTCTTCAGCTGCTTTTTTTGCAGATGAAGCTTTGGCTTCTTCGGCTGCACGTTCGCGTGCTTCGGCATCGGCTTTAGTCTTTGCATCGGCCTTGGCTTTTGCATCGGCGTCTGCTTTACGTTTTGCAGCTTCTGCATTGGCCTTAGCTTTTGCATCAGCATCTGCTTTACGTTTTGCCGCATCTGCATTGGCCTTGGCTTTCGCATCAGCATCAGCTTTACGTTTTGCAGCTTCTGCATTGGCTTTAGCTTTGGCATCAGCATCAGCTTTACGTTTTGCAGCTTCCGCATTGGCTTTAGCTTTCGCGTCTGCATCTGCTTTACGTTTTGCAGCATCCGCATTGGCCTTGGCTTTTGCATCTGCATTGGCTTTTGCCGTTGCTGCAGCTTTGGCTTTGTCAGCTTCTGCTTTTCTTAAAGCATCGGCATGGATTTTTTCAGCCTTGGCTTTGGCATCAGCATCAGCTTTACGTTTTGCTGCTTCAGCATTGGCTTTCGCCGTAGCATCTGCTTTTGCCTTAGCTGCATCCGCTTTGGCTTCTTGTTGTGCTTTTAGTTTTGCAGCTTCAGCCGCTTTAGCTTGTTCTTGAGCACGTTTTGCATTGTCCGCAGCTTTTTGTTCAGCAAGCTGCTGTGCTTTTGCCGCAGCGAGTGCCTGTTGAGCAGCAATCTGTGGATCTGCCTTAGGTGGTTCTGCTGGCTTAGGTGGTGCAGCCGTTGGAATCTCGGGTGCCGGTTCAACGCTAGGTTCTGCTGTTTGCGTGATTTGTTCAGCTACATTTTCATGCGCGGTTTCATCAAACTCAGTGACTTCACGTGTTACAGGTTTTAAATCTTCCGGTTTTACCAAAACAGTGGTTATTTTTTTAGGGGGCTCAGGTGGTTTACTCATGCCAAGATAAAGTAAGCCAACCACAGCGACGATATGCACACCTAGTGTGAAACCAATCGCAACGGCTTTTTGTTTAAAAGGCGGCTTGTTGAAATCTTTCATAAATTATTTTAATGGCTCAGTCAGTAAACCTACTTGTGTTAAACCTGCATCTTGAAGGGCAGACATGAGTTTCATGACTTCACCATAAGGACGAGATTCACTGCCGTTAATCAGGACACTCATTTGCTTTTTCTGTTCGTTCGCTTCATTTTGTGAAGCAGTTAAAACAGATTTTAGTTCATCAAGTGTGAGTACATCATTCTGATGATTTTTATCTTCGAGTTTGATCGTTCCATCCGCCTCAAGTGTAACAATCGCAGGGCGATCTTCCGCTTGCATAGGCGTGCCATTTGCCTGTGGTAAATCGACTTTGACACCTGTGGTAATCATGGGTGCAGTGACCATGAAAATCACCAAAAGAACTAACATGACATCAATATAAGGTACGACGTTCATGTCACTTTTTAATGGTTTTTTGATGCGCTCAAAGCGTCCAGAACGTTGAATAGCCATTAGTCATTGTCCTGAGTTGAACCTACAGACTGGCGTTGTAATAACGCAACCATTTCTTCGGCAAAAAGCGCACGATCGTTATAAACGGCTTCACCTTTGGCTGTGAAATGGTTAAATGCAAGTACAGCAGGAATTGCCGCAAAAAGACCAATGGCCGTTGCAATCAATGCTTCTGCAATACCAGGAGCAACCGTAGCAAGGGTGACTTGGTCAACATCTGCCAAACCAATAAAAGCGTTCATAATGCCCCAAACGGTACCGAATAAACCAACATAGGGTGCAACCGATCCAATACTCGCAAGCGCGCCTAAACCATTTTCTAAATGTCCTTGGTCACGGCTTAAACCCACACGAAGAATACGTTCTGTACCTTCAATGGATTGTTCTGCGCTGGCATTACGCTTTTTAAGTTTGAAAAACTCGCCTAAACCTTGATAGAAAACATCTTCAAGGCCAACACGTTTCGAGTTGAGCTGAGCATTGTTGTATAAAGTGTTGAGTTCGGCGCCAGACCAAAAGATTTTTTGGAAATGTTCATCGTCAGCCTGCGCTTTTTTATAACTCATGTGTAACTTGGCAATCAGATACCAACTGAATAACGAAGCTAAGAGCAGCAGGAGCATTACCAGTTGTACGACAGGACTTGCTTGTAAGATGAGGTCTGAAACTTTAAGTGTTGATTCTAGTTGAGTTGCCATAGTTACTACATGTGCCAAATAATTTTTTTAATCTTGTTCCAATTCTTTCAGAATCAGTTCACGTATTTCATCAGGAAGGCGACGGGGTTTCATCTCTGCACTGATACATGCCAATTCTACCTCACCTGATGCCAGCATAATATCACCACGATAAATATTTTGTTGCAACACAAATGACGTAGCCTTACACGAAACTACACTTGCTGTAACAGTAATCAGGTCATCCATTAATATAGGGCGTGAATATTTCACATTAATTTTATGAACGACAAAGTTGTAATCTTTTTGATGCCAATAATGGTCTACACCTGAAGCGCGTAGCCATTCTGTGCGGGTACGTTCCATAAAGCGAATATGATTTGCGTGGTAAACAATGCCACCTGCATCTGTATCTTCAATATATACACGAATGTTGAATTCGAATTTATTCGCCATGAGAGTGTTCCGTCTTTATAAAATCTGAAAAATATTGGTCTGCACTTCAGCAAAGAATTAGAGCATTTAAAAATGGCGATAATTCAATGATTCGTCAAGTGCTTCAATGACGGGCAGTTTAGCACCGTGAGTCATCAGTCCAATGGCACAAGGTTTCAACTCACGTAAATCTTTAACTTTCGTAGTTGTCATTATTGGTTAAAAAGTGGCTGCTTTTAATTTGTTTTTTCATCTAATTTAAATTTTGCATCGACAAAATCCTGTAGATGAGCTGCTAAATATCCCGCAATATGAAAGTGAGTTTCTTCCATTTTCTTTTTCTGTTGCTTTGGAAGTAATGCTTTTAAAGATTCATACATATACGTTAAGCAGCAAAAGCCAAGGCCAATAACTACCATGAGTAAAAGTTTATTAGGTAGATCTATCCAGAAAAACACATAAACGAGTATGACTAAAGCAAAGAATGAGAAGCTAAAATACAACGTATTAATTTTTGCTGGCTTAAAGTTTTCCTTGACCAAAGCTTGTACGTCGTCGTGATAGTACGTCCCAATAAAAATGAGGGCAGAAGTATAGTTGAAGCTCAGGTTTTTTATACGATATGCAGAAGGCGATTGCTTAATAGTTAAGATGTTATCTTCATCTACTTCTATAGTTTCTTTGCTAAGAATGTTTTCACATTCGACAGTGATAAAATAATTGTATTCGGTGTGGAATAAGCTTTCAAAATCACTCATTTGTTTTGGGCTAAATGAACTGATGGGTTGTTCTCTGGGAATGTTTTCAATGGCACTGTCTAATGGAAGGTTTTGAATGTATTCGCTATTAATTTTGTTAATTATTCTATTCTCAAGATTTATCATTTTAGTTTGCTGTTTGTAGTGGATTGAATTTATTTTAAAATTTAAATAAACATTCAGGGAGCATTTAACTCCCTGAAGTCGTTCAGTGAATAATCGTCTATTTATCTTTCGGCTCTGGTGGTGTCATCCCAAACTGTAAATAAGCCATATTGGTGGCAATACGTCCACGTGCAGTACGCATGACATAGCCTTGCTGAATGAGGTAGGGTTCGATCACATCTTCTAGGGTCCCTGAGTCTTCTGCCATAGCAGCAGCTAAAGCTTCTACACCTGCAGGGCCACCATCAAAACGCTCTAGTAGCATTGATAAATAACGGCGGTCTAGCGTATCTAAACCATCTTTATCGACATTTAGCATGTCCAAAGCACGTTGAGCCATCTCTTGGGTTACTTCACCCGTACCTTTAACTTGCGCATAATCACGGACCCGGCGTAATAAACGGTTTGCAATACGAGGTGTCCCACGAGCACGGCGTGCAACTTCTTGAGCACCTTCGGCAGTCATGGGTACATCCATCAAGTTTGCAGATCGAGTCACAATATGCGTTAAGTCTTTGACAGAATAGAACTCTAAACGTTGTACGATACCGAAACGGTCACGTAAAGGAGAGGTCAGTAGGCCTGCACGAGTCGTCGCTGCAACAAGAGTGAAGGGTGGTAAATCCAGTTTGATCGAACGGGCAGCAGGGCCTTCACCAATCATGATGTCGAGTTGGTAATCCTCCATCGCTGGATAGAGAATTTCCTCGATGACCGGTGAAAGACGATGGATCTCATCAATAAATAAAACATCACCTTCTTCGAGGTTGGTTAGCATCGCAGCCAAATCGCCTGCACGCTCAAGGACTGGGCCTGATGTCGATTTTAAGTTGCCGCCCATTTCACGCGCAATAATATTGGCTAGTGTGGTTTTTCCTAAACCCGGTGGGCCAAAAATTAAGGTGTGATCAAGTGCTTCTTCACGGCCACGTGCAGCACCGATAAAGATTTCCATTTGTTCACGGACGACAGGCTGCCCGATGTAGTCATCAAGGGAAGTTGGGCGGATGGCGCGGTCGAAGTGGTCTTCGGGCTTTTCGGAACCACTGATAAGACGGTCTTGCATATAATTAAATCAATCTCTGGCTGAACTTTCGAGGCACAGCCTCAAGTTGTGATTTGTGTTTAAGTGCCATTGTGTAGGCATTGCTTTACTTTTGAAAGATCAAAATGAGGGCTTTTAAATATATTTAAAAGTCCGCAAGTAAATCTTGTGTTGGATTGAGGATATATCCTTATATCCCAATCCAACATGGCGACATCCATGTCGCCTTCGTGTATCCAATTTAGGTGTATTGGTATGTCTATTTGAATTATTTATTCATCGACTTAAGTGCTGCACGGATAATGTCGCTGGCTTCAGTAAAGTCACCTTTGGCAGCATTCACTAATTTTTGTGCTTCAATTGGTTTGTAACCTAATGATTGCAATGCCGCCTCAGCTTCGGCAACTGCAGAGTTGCCTGTAAATTGAATTTGTTCAACAGTTGAATTGGTTGGTGCAGTGCCTGAAGCCATGGCTTTAAAGCGATCACGAAGCTCAATCATGAGGCGTTCAGCGGTCTTTTTACCCACACCCGGAACTTTGACTAAAGTGTTTACATCTTCATGTTCAACCGTGTGAATCAGCATTTCAACACTTAATGTTGATAAAATGCCCAGTGCCATTTTAGGGCCTACGCCGTTAACTTTTAACAGTGTGCGGAAGATCAGTTTTTCTTGAGCATTGCTAAATCCATACAGCAGTTGTGCATCTTCACGTACAGCCAGATGTGTCCACAAGGTAATTTTTTGACCTTTCTGTAGTTGGCAAAATGTTGAAAGTGGGGTGTCAATTTCATAGCCCACACCATTTACATTGAGTAATACCGTTGGTGCTTCCAATGCCAGCACTTCGCCAATTAAACATCCGATCATGTCATTTATTCACTTTATTTCAGTTTAGTCTGAGCTATTTGCTCAATTTCAATTTGTTGCGAGATTAGCGTGAAGGCCAGCGAATTACTAGCCTTCACATTTTTTCAGCTTTAAAAGAAACCAACTTTATTGCCTTGAAGTTCCTGTGCAAGGTTATAAGCCTGATGGTCTGAAAATTTAGAGATAATATCCAATACTTGCATGATGTTTTCATAATGCAACGGCCCAAAATGTGCCCCCGAACGGTGGAGAATGGACATCAGTCGCTGTTCTTTAAAACTCAAGGTTTTATTTGGCGTAGTTAGAGGAATAAATGCATCTAAAATATTTTGTAGACTTTGATGCGCAATAATCTCTAAGCCGGCTTTTTGTGGATGTTCAAAAATTTTATCGCGAGCTAATTCTTTTGCTCGGTTAATTCCACGCTCAATATCTTCACTGCAATATTGCAATAAACTGCCTTTGAGTTGACCTGACAAAATATCATGATGATGACGGGCAAAGGCAGTCGTGACTTCTTCGACTAGACGTTTCATCACACGACCTCGTAATGCGGCAATTTTTTGTTGCCAAGTGGTATCAGTCATAGCCAATTCGGCAGGTATGCCATAGTCACCGACCAAATCAAGGAAAATGGGCTCAACTTCGTTATAGTTCAACATGTTGAGGATAATGCCATCTTCAAGGTCAATTAAGGCATAACAAATATCATCTGCGGCTTCAAGCAAATAAGTCAAAGGATGACGACAGTAGTGATATTCGCCCAGTTGAATTAAACCCAATTGTTCTGCAATTTGCTGCAAGATTTCTTTTTCTGCTTGATAACAACCAAACTTTGCTCGTTGGCTTGCAGGTTTATTGCCTTGCGATGCAATAGTTTTGGATAGCCACGGGTATTTTAAATATGCACCTAAAGTTGCATAGGTTAAACGCATACCACCATCATTCGGGTGATAGTCAATTTTAGTCAGTAAACGTAAGCCTTGTGCATTACCTTCAAACTGACGCACATCGGCTTCTTCTTCAGGGCTTAAGTCCTGTAAAAAGTTGGTATGCGATGCGTCATCAAACCATTCTCGAATGGCATATTCGCCTGCATGGCCAAAAGGTGGATTACCAATATCGTGTGCCAAGCACGCAGCTTGAATAATTGCACCGACATCGGCAGGTGAAATCCACATCGGGAGTTCATCTTTAATTTTTTCAGCCGCCAGCATCCCCAATGAACGTCCAATACAAGACACTTCTAAAGAGTGCGTCAGGCGAGTATGAATGCCATCGTGTTGGGTTAATGGATGGACTTGGGTCTTGCGATTAAGCTGTCGAAAACTCTGCGAAAATATAATGCGGTCATAGTCTTTATGAAAAGGGCTACGTGCCTGTTCAGAACTGTGTTTATTGCTACCAATACGAACTGTAGAAAGAAGTTCAAGCCAACGCATTTGAGTCATTTATCATTATTCATTTATTACTTGAATTGAATAATGCCAAACTTAGTTGAAAATCACTAGTCTGGGGCGACACAACTTGTCTTAAAAGATGTATGAGTGATTTGCCTTAATGAAATGCAAAACAAAACAGAAATTTAAAAATGGGCTGTTAGTATAGATGGGCAAATTTTACCTTTTATCCCATTTTTTAATTTTCAATGAGAATAATTTAAATGTATAGAAAGCAATTTCTTCCTACTTTGACTGCACTAAGTTTGGGCGTGACATTTTTTTGTCAGGTTGTACAAGTTTCAATACAGAAAAAAATATAACGAAAGTGCAGCCAAACCAAAATGTTGCTGCATCAGAAAATAGCATGATGCATCATTTAGAAACATTTGAAGAAATTGCGGAACAAAATGGTGGCAATCGTGCAGTAGGTACAGCAGGTGGATTGGCTTCTGCACAATATATTCTTGAACAAGCCAAGAAAGCAGGCTTGCACGCGCAAATGTTGCCATTTGAAAATCGAGAAAAGACCGTTGGGCAAAATATTGTGATTGAGATTGAAGGGCAATTCAAAGATACCGCTGTGATTGTCGGCGCGCACTATGATTCGGTGAAAATGGGGCCTGGGATTAATGATAATGCTTCAGGCGTTGCAGTATTGTTAGCATTATTACAAGACTATGCGAAGCAAAAGGTAAAACCTAAACACACACTATATCTTGCCTTTTGGGATTCGGAAGAGGTTGGTATTGCAGGTTCACAAGCTTTTGTGAAATCACTCAGTGAGAAACAGCTTCAAGGCATTCAAGCCTATATCAATGTTGATATGGTGGGAACAAAGAATCCGAATATCATGATTGCCGATGGTGACCATTCATCAATTGCAGAAATGGCGGCACAGTTTAAAGCCAATGGACTTATACAAAGTGATTATCAGCCAATCTTAGACAGCATGAGTCAATTACCTAAGCACCCGCAGGATGCTGCATTAGAACAAAGTATGCGTCAATATTTTAAAACCAATAATATGCAGATTAAAGATGATGTAACGACTTTAACAGCAAGCGATACTTTGCCATTTTTAGGGAAAGTTCCCGTTACTTCACTAATTTTATTTAATGAGCAAATGAAAGGTGATGAACTCGAATTTGCACCGTGCTATCACAAGGCTTGCGATACGATTGATGGTGTAGATGTAAACTCACTGAACTTAGCCCTCAATGTAATTCAACATCTATTGTCAGATTTGAATAAATAAAATGTTTCAATTTCAAATGTGAAATGATTTTAGTCTTTTATGAATTTCAGGTTTAAATCTCACACATTTAGACCTGAAAATCATTTTCAAATATGGTTTGAACGCTTGATTAAAAAGTGAGTTGTTATTGAAAAATAAAACATTTTTATAGTTTGAATATTATTCTTAGGATGAAATGAAAAAATCAGATAATTTTGTGTTAATCTGTGCGACTAAATTCAATTTTATTATTTAAAAATAAAAGCATTATTGCCTAAACTTCCCGATATAAGCACTACAATTTCACTTTCACATCTAGCTGATTTAACTAATACACAGTAGAATATGCGCTCTCTTCAAGTCACATTGTGGCATGGTCCAAAAGATCAGCCCGTGGAGCCAAAATCAGCATGTTTATCGTTGCCGGTGCACCTGCACATTCATCTTTTAAGAAAACTCAACTCTTAAACCGTTTAGCGTCAATGAGTTCTGTTCAATCTTTCGATAGCCAATGGGTTTATTTATTTGACCAAGCGCTCGACGAGCAACAACAGCAATCTGCTTTACAGCTTTTAAACGATGGTGCATCTTTTGAATTACGCCAAGCTGCAAGTGATGAAGTTCAAATTTTAGTGACACCACGTGTGGGCACAATTTCTCCTTGGTCATCAAAAGCAACCGATATTTTTGCCAACTGTAATACGCCTGTACACCGCCTAGAACGCGGTGTTTTGTTTACCTTAAAAGGTATTACAGACGTTTCAAACGAAGTAAAACAAGTATTGCATGACCGCATGACCGAAAGTGTGTTTAACCACATTAACGATGCTGCAGCGTTATTTGTTGAAACTGAACCAAAACCTTTAAATAGCATTGATATTTTGGGTGAAGGCAAAGCGGCATTGGTAAAAGCCAACAGTGAGTTTGGTTTTGCCTTGTCTGATGAAGAAATTGATTATTTAACCGAAGCATTTATCAAGTTAGGCCGTAACCCGCATGACATCGAGTTGATGATGTTTGCTCAAGCAAACTCTGAACACTGCCGTCATAAAATCTTTGGTTCAGAATGGACAATTGATGGTGAAGTTCAACCATTGTCATTGTTCCAAATGATTAAAAACACCTATAAAGAATCACCTACAGATGTATTGTCGGCATATAAAGACAACGCTTCTGTAATTGTGGGTTTTGACACACAGCGTTTTTATCCAAAACTAGATGCTGAAACAGGTCACCACGTTTATAAATACAAGAGTCAAGCCGCTCACATCTTGATGAAAGTGGAAACACATAACCATCCGACAGCGATTGCACCATTTGCTGGTGCAGCAACAGGTTCGGGCGGTGAAATCCGTGACGAAGGCGCAACAGGTCGTGGTGGTAAGCCAAAAGCAGGTTTAACAGGTTTCACTGTTTCTAACTTGAACATTCCGGGTTTTGAACAGCCATGGGAAGAAAACTACGGCAAACCATCTCGTATGGCATCTCCACTTCAAATTATGATTGAAGGCCCATTGGGTGGTGCAGCGTTTAACAATGAATTTGGTCGTCCTGCGTTAAATGGTTACTTCCGTACATTTGAACAAAATGTCAATGGTGATGTAAAAGGCTTCCATAAGCCAATTATGATTGCCGGTGGTTACGGTAACATCCGTCCTGACCATGTAGAAAAAGATGCGATTCAACCAGGCGATTTACTGATCGTACTAGGTGGTCCTGCAATGCTGATTGGTTTAGGCGGCGGTGCTGCGTCTTCTGTAGACAGCGGTAAGTTAGGTGAAAACCTAGATTTCGCATCTGTACAGCGTGAAAACCCAGAAATGGAACGCCGTTGCCAAGAAGTGATTGATGCATGCTGGCGCATGGAAGATCATAACCCAATCGTGTCTGTACATGACGTGGGTGCGGGCGGTATTTCAAATGCAATGCCTGAACTTGTGAACGATCATGAGTTAGGTGCAATCCTTGATCTTCGTAAAATTCCATCACTGGAAAAAGGCATGTCTCCGATGGAGATTTGGTCGAACGAAGCACAAGAGCGTTATGTATTGGCAATTCGTCCAAGCTCTTTAGAATTGTTTGAATCACTGTGTGCACGTGAACGCTGCCCATTCGCCGTACTTGGTGAAGCAACTGAAGCACGTCAATTGACAGTAAACGATCCATTGTTTGAAAACAAAGCTGTGGATATGCCTATGCAAGTGATGCTTGGTGGTACACCGCGTATGAGCCGTTCATATGAAACCATTGAACGTAAAGGCGATGATTTCACTGCTGAAACTGTCACAGATTTGAAAGATGCGATTTACCGCGTTCTTAAAAATCCAACAGTTGCATCTAAATCGTTCTTGATCACCATTGGTGACCGTTCGATTACAGGTATGGTTGCACGGGATCAGTTCGTCGGTAAGTGGCAAGTGCCTGTAGCGGATGTTGCAGTAACAACGACTAGCCTTGTTGGTTATACAGGTGAAGCGATGGCAATGGGTGAGCGTCCACCAGTTGCGTTGTTGAATCCTGCTGCTTCTGCACGTTTATCTGTAGCAGAATCAATTTCAAACATCATGTCTGCAAAAATCGACCAGATCAGTGACATTAAATTGTCTGCAAACTGGATGGCTGCTGCAGGTCAACAAGGTGAAGACCAAGCGCTATTCGAAGGCGTTAAAGCCATCGGTATGGAAATGTGTCCTGCACTAGGTATCGCAATTCCAGTAGGTAAAGACTCATTGTCTATGCGTACCACTTGGAATGACGAAGGCGAAGACAAATCTGTCACTTCACCAATGTCAGGCGTGATCACAGCATTTGCACCTGTGACCGATGTTCGTAAAACGCTTACACCTGAACTTAAAAATATCGAGTCTGTACTGGTACGTATTGATTTGTCTAAAGGTCAATTCCGTCTAGGCGGTTCGATCCTTGCTCAGGTTTACAAAGCAATTGGTTCTGTAACTCCTGATGTAGACAGCTTCGATGACTTCAAAGCATTCTTTGCCTTGGTTCAAGACTGGAACAACCGTGGTCTAATCAAGGCTTACCATGACATCGGTGATGGCGGCCTATTGGCGACTGTTGCAGAAATGATGTTCGCTTCACGCCTAGGTGTAGCACTTGAAGATCAATCTACTGCAAGCTTGTTTGCAGAAGAAATTGGTGCAGTGCTTCAAATCAGCAAAGCAGATTGGGCTGCCTTAGAAGTTGAAGTTGCAGCGTCTAGCCTTAAAGATGCAATTGCAGTGGTAGGTACTGTAAATGATACAGATACTTTAACTGTAAATGGTTTGAGCTTAGACCGTGCTGAATTACAGCAAGCATGGACTGAAGTGTCTCACCAAATCCAACGTCTGCGTGACAACGTAGAAACTGCGGATCAAGAATATGCGCTGATTGCTGACAAATCACATGCAGGTTTAATTGCAAAACCAACATTTGATTTGAACGAGCCAATCGAAGCACCGTACATCAATGAACGCCGTCCAAACATGGTGATTCTGCGTGAACAAGGTGTAAACGGTCATGTAGAAATGGCTGCTGCATTTGATAAAGTCGGCTTCAACACTGTAGACGTACACATGAGCGACTTGCTTGCTGGCCGTATCAGTCTTGATGACTTTGAAGGTCTAGTAGCGTGTGGCGGTTTCTCTTACGGTGACGTATTGGGCGCAGGCGGCGGTTGGGCTAAATCTGTATTGTTCAATCCTAAACTTCGTGACCAATTTGAGAAATTCTTCAACCGTGATGAAACATTCTCTCTAGGTATCTGTAACGGCTGCCAAATGTTGTCTCAGCTTGCACCGCTTATTCCTGGCGCAGAAGCTTGGCCTCGTTTCCACCGTAATACATCTGAGATGTTTGAAGCGCGTGCAGTTAACGTACGCGTTGAAAAATCTAACTCTGTATTGTTAGAAGGTATGGAAGGTTCGATTCTTCCTATCGCTGTTGCACATGGTGAAGGCCGTGTGGTTGCTAGTGCGGAAAACATTGCAGCATTGAATGCAGGCGATCAAGTGATCTTGCGTTATGTCAATAGCCAAGGCAACCCAACGCAGCATTACCCAATGAACCCGAATGGTTCGCCAGAAGCGATTTCAGGTGTAACGTCTAAAGACGGCCGTGCAACGATTATGATGCCGCACCCTGAACGTAACTTCCGTGCGATTCAGCATTCGTGGAAACCAGAAGATTGGGATCAAGATGGTGCTTGGTTACGTATGTTCCGTAATGCACGTAAATTTATTGGTTAATCTTACATAGATGAATCATAGAAAAGAGCCGCCTTCGGGTCACTGCTGTCCCATAGTTTGCTTTAAATAAAAAAACCTGAGTCCTAACAGTTAAAATATGAGTGCAAACAAACACTTTAACGACCAGGATTCAGGTTTTGTCACATCAGAATACCGTATTTCAT
>NZ_VOZA01000018.1:0-60251 GCF_013420015.1 Acinetobacter sp. YH12039
AGCCATCAATCTGGATCAGTTCACCGACGCAATCTCGGTTATAACGAGGCTGATACGGTCGTTTCAGACGCTTGGCGCGAGGAATCCATAAATTAGCTGCAATCATCCAAGAACGTAGTGTTTCCACCGAAATATCAAATCCATGAACAGTGGTGAGCTTTTCATGCGCTAAAGTGGGTCCAAAACCGTGGAATTGCTCAGCAACAAGATTGAGGCACTTGAGCCTGATTTCTTCAGGAAGCCTGGAGTTGCTGGTTTGGCCACGTGCAGCATGTGCTAATGCAGCTTCTAAAAGCGGACATTTTTACTTTGGAGAAACCGGACATTTCTACTTTGGGCTTACACCTTTTTGTTCGTATAATGTATATTATGTTAAATAGCATATCCAAGACTGTGGCCTACACAACGCATCCGTTGCCACAGCTCGACATCGTGAATCTGTAAAATTATCATTCACGATGCCGAGTACGCTAATGAACATAATATACGTTATGCCGAAATCAGAATCTTATCAATTGGCGAATCTGACGTTCCTGATGTTTAAATTCAAACCCTCTCATTTTTTCAACTCGCTCAGGTTATAATAATGGTCTCCCAAAATATGATTGATCTAATATGAGCACCTCCAATGACCCTTTACACGGCAAAAAACTTGCTGACATCTTGGATGAATTATTGGATTACTACGGTGGTTTTGAAAGCTTAAGCCGCAAAATTGAAATTAGATGTTTTTGCATAGATCCAAGCGTTAAATCATCACTACGATTCTTACGTACTACACCTTGGGCACGTGAAAAAGTAGAAAGCTTATATTTGTATGTCTTACGCCAAAAAGCCAAACAGAAAGCGTAACGATGAATGCCTATGCTCGAATAATTTTGTATAGCAGTTTATGGTTTAAGATAGAATAAAACTGCTTAATCCTTCTAGCACTTCCTTGTACGCAGTATCTTCGCCTCAGATTTAAATTGATCCCTATTATGAGCAATACTTTTTCCCAGCATCCTCAAATTGGTGTAGTCACTACATTTTCTGAATTGATTCATAGTCATTTCGAAGGTCAAATGAATGCGCTTTGCTGGCAACGCAGCATACAAGGCGACTTTAAAGAAATAGTCGAAAAACTCGAACTGATTGAAAATATAACCGAAATTTCTATAGATGATCTGATGAAGTTAACACTTTCATCGCAAGGCCATTTAGCCAGAGAAGTTATTTTAAATGATCTGCAACAATTAACAGAATTTGGTGCATCACCTTCGTTGAACTTGCTCAAATGTTATGAACGAGATGATGAATTCGATTTCATCTCAACCGATGTTTATTCCTTTCATGTCGATCGATCACCTATCGCTACCGATACCTTTTTATGTACATATTATGGTGCTTCCAGTGATATTGTGCCAAATGATCAAGTGACACAAAGAATCTTAATTCCTAAAATACGAGAACAACTTAAAGATTTGTACGATGGCCCTACCTCAGAATTTGATGATTTTTTAGCGGAATATTTTTTTGATTTACATTATCAGCTCAAAGAAAATGCTGTGCCTGTAAATCTAGGCAATGGTCATCTTTGGCGTTTAGCGGTGGATCATCCTACACAGCAAGTTTTGCCTTGTGTACACCGCGCACCTGTAGAAAATGTAGGTGAATATCGGCTTATACTGATTTGCTGATTTTAGCTGTGTTTAAATATTGATAAATCGTAAGTCCATACGATCCATTCTGTCTAATGAATGAACCGTATGGGTTAATGCAATATCGTTTTAATCAAAATTGCTTAGTCTAGATTATTGAGATCGAGCTGTATTAAGCCAGCGGTAAAGCACTGGCAATAGCACCAAGGTCAGCAAGGTGGAAGAAAGAATACCGCCGATCACAACCGTGGCTAAAGGCCGTTGCACTTCCGCACCTGTACCTGTTGCCAAAGCCATTGGTACAAAACCTAAAGAGGCAACACAGGCAGTCATGAGTACTGGGCGTAATCGAAGTACAGCGCCCTGCCATACGGCTTCATGCAATGGATACTTGTCCCCCAGTTCTTTAATGAAGGTCAGCATGACCAGGCCATTCAGCACAGCAACACCTGAGAGTGCAATAAATCCAATCCCTGCAGACATCGAAAGCGGAATATCTCTTAACCAAAGAAACAATACACCGCCCGTTAAGGCAAAGGGTACGCCAGTAAAGACCAGCAGACTTTCTTTCACATTATGAAATACTGCCATTAATAAAATAAAGATGGTCAGTAGTGCTAAAGGAATGACAATTTGCATTCTTGCTTTGGCAGATGCAAGGTTTTCAAATTGACCGCCATATTCAATCCAATAACCGCTTGGTAATACATATTGTTTCAGCTGAGTCTGCATATCCGCCACAAAAGAACCTAAATCACGGCCTTCAACATTGGCAGTCACTACAATACGGCGTTTACCATTTTCACGGCTGACTTGATTGATCCCATCTACATTAGACACTGTGGCAACATTTGAGAGTACAATACTGCCACCATTTGGCAACTTTAACGGTAGTTGTGAAATCGTGCTTACATTACGGTCTTGATCATTTAAACGAATAACAAAGTCAAAACGGCGATCACCTTCTAAAATCTCCCCTACACTTTGTCCACCGACACTGGCTGCCACAGTATCCTGTATAGATTTAACGCTTAAACCATATTGCGCAGCCAAAGCCTTATCTATTTCAATATTTAATAAAGGTAAACCTGAAGTTTGTTCAACTTTTACGGCGCTACTCCCCGCAACTTGCTGCATAATTTTGGCGATCTTAGTGGCCTCTGTATTGAGCACTTGCATATCATCGCCAAATATTTTGACGCCCACATCACTACGCACACCTGAGATCAGCTCATTAAAGCGCAGTTCAATAGGTTGGGAAAACTCACTGTTATTACCTGGAATCGTAGCCACATAAGCCACCATACGGCCACGCAGGTCATCCACACTTTCTTTAGGGTTCGGCCATTCATTTCGTGGTTTAAGCATAATATAACCATCGGAAATGTTCGGAGGCATTACATCGGTTGCCACTTCTGCTGTACCTGTACGAGCAAATACAGCGTGAATCTCTGGAAATTTTTTCAACAGCAGTTTTTCAGCGTTTTCCTGCATTCTTAATGATTCTTCTAAACCAGTGCTAGGTGAGCGCATCAGTTGAACTGCAAAATCACCTTCACTCAGCTGTGGTGCAAACTCACTGCCAATTTTAGTGCTTAAAAGCCCAGTAATGAGCAGTAAACACAGTGCAAAAGTCATCACCACAGCCTTGTAATGAAAAGCTGTATTTAATATTCGAAGATACTGCTTTTTCAGCCAAGTCATCCAACGGCTTTCTGTTTCTTTAATTTCACCTTTTACCCAAAGCGCTACAGCAGCAGGTACAAATGTAATAGACAGAATGATCGCCGCCACAAGTGCCAATACCACAGTTAATGCCATCGGATGGAACATTTTTGCTTCTACACCGCTTAAAGCAAAAATTGGCAAATACACCACTAAAATAATTAATTGTCCAAATATCAGCGGACGGCGTGCCTGACGTGCAGCCAAAAAGACTTCTTTAAAGCGTTCATTTTGCGTTAATGGGCGTTTCAACGTTTGCTGTGCATGGGCTAAATGTCGTATACAGTTTTCAACAATCACCACTGCACCATCAACAATAATCCCGAAATCCAATGCGCCTAAGCTCATTAGGTTCGCGCTGATATTCTTTTGTGCCATGCCGGTTAAGGTAAATAGCATTGAAAGTGGAATAACGCAGGCAGTAATTAAGGCGGCACGGATATTACCTAAAAAGATAAATAAAATGATGATGACTAGAATTGCGCCTTCAACCAAGTTCTTTTGAACGGTTTTAATAGCTTTCTCCACCAATGTGGTACGGTCATACACTGTTTCAATTTTTACCCCTTTGGGTAAGCTGGCTTGAATGTCTTTAATTTTGGCATCTACAGCTTTCGAGACAGTTCGGCTATTTTGTCCCATGGCCATCATGGCAATACCTAAAACCGTTTCTTCTCCGTTATAGGTTGCACCACCTGTGCGCAAATCATGCCCAATGGAGACTTGCGCAATATCACCCACCCGAATTGGACTGCCATTTGGGCTGTCAATCATGGTGTTTTCAATATCTGAAATGGTGTTTAAGGTTCCCGGCACTCGAACTGTTAACTGCTGACCATTTTCCTCAATAAATCCTGCACCACGGTTTTCATTATTTTCTGTAAGCGCTTGCTGTAATTGTTCTAATGACAGGTTCAGCTGTTGCATGCGGTTTAAATCAGGTGAAACCACGTAGGTTTTATTAAAACCACCAATACTGTTGACCTCGGCAACACCTTGTACACGCTGTAATTGCGGACGCACAATCCAGTCCTGAATTTCACGCAAATCCATCGCGCTATATGCCGTACCATCTGCTTTTTTTGCATTGGGTTCTGCTTTCAGCACCCATTGATAAATCTCGCCCAAACCTGTCGAAACTGGCGACATCGTCGGAGAAACCTGAGTAGGCAATGTCGACTGAACTTCTTGTACCCGCTCATTAATTTGCTGACGCGCCCAGTAAATATCCGTACCATCTTTAAAGACAATCGTGACTTGTGATAGTCCATAACGGGAAATAGAACGGGTCAGTTCCAAATCAGGAATACCTGCCATCGCATTTTCAATGGGATAGGTAATCCTCTGTTCAACTTCAAGCGCTGTAAAGCCATTGGCCTGCGTATTAATCTGCACTTGGGTATTGGTAATATCAGGGACAGCATCAATCGGCAGTTTTTGATAACTGTAAATCCCGACGGCAATCCATGTACAGACAAACAGCATCACCCAAATTGCATTTTGAATTGAAAACTGAATAATGCGTTCGAATAGACCTTCTGGCTTTGGTAAATTTGTGTTCGGATTCTCTGAATTAGTGTTCATGGCCAGCCTCGTCTTTTTCCAGTTCAGATTTCAGTAAAAAACTGCCTTGGGAAATATACTTTTGCCCAGCCTCAAGACCCGAAATCACTTCTAGCCATTGCCCATCACTGGATGCTTGTCCAAGTTTTAGCGCTTGCGCTTTTAAATGCACTTGGCCTTTTTGTTCAGATTCAACAATAAAAATACTGTCTTTACCCTCTATGCTTTGCACGGCGGACTTTTGCACCCTTAATGCATTCTTAGTGCCCGAATCTGCCAATAGCACATTGACCATCACATTTGGGCGAAGCTCAGCAGATTGTTGTTTTAATTTGGCGCGTACCACCAAGCGTCCGGTTTGTACATCTGCCTGTGATGTCAGGCTTTGTACCTCTGCGCTATAGAGCTGATCTGAACCATTGATTTTGAAAGAGACATTTTGACCCGTTTGTAATTGTGAGGAATATTGATGAGCTAAGTTAAATTCCAGCCACAAATCTTTGAACTGTTCGATGGTGAATAATTGGTCTGCCAATTGCACATTTTCACCCACCACAATATCTTTTTGACTAATCACTCCAGCGATTGGCGCACGAATAATAAATCGCCCATTTTGACCCCTATTCGCGCCCAAAGCTTGCAAGCGCGATTTTGCTGACTGTACGCTAATTTGAGCCTGACGATAGGCATTTTCAGCACGCTGATAATCTTGTTTGGCAGAAATTCCTTGAGACCAGAGCTTTTGCTCACGCTGATAATCTTGACGGGCTAAATCTAAATTGGCTTCTGCTATGCGAAAATTGGCTTGCTGATCAATCAACTCAGGTACAGAAAGTACAGCTAAAGTTTGCCCTTTTTGTACAGTTTGACCGAGTGCCACACTGACTTGTTCGACATGCCCACTGAAATTTGGAGAAATATGTGCCTGCTGATCAGTATTGACGGCTAATTTACCCGGCAATTGAATAATATTTTCGACCAGACCATTTTCTACAGTCGCAATTTTAATTCCTTGTTCCACCATTTGTTGAGTGGTGAGTTGCAGTTCACCTTCTTCCGCATGTTCTGCTTCAGTATCACTCTTTTTGGCTTCGCTATTTTCACCTTCCGACTCAGTTTTATCCGCATCGGATTTATTTGTACTTAACCAAATAGCAGTACACAGCATCAGCGTTAGGCCAACCAAAACTGCAATCATCAAAGGCTGTGAAATTTTTCCATCTTGTTTAATTTTCATGTGATTAACTGCCTTATTGTGCTGATGCGCTGTTGATGAGATTTTGGGATGCCTCAATGGCTTTTTTATTCAATTGGCTATAAGCATCTGAACGGCTGATTTCTTCATAACTGGTTCCAATACTTAAGGCTTCAGCACTGAGTGCGCTTTGCCAAGCCTGCGCCAAAATTTGCATTTGGCTAAGTCGAAGGTCTTGGAGTTGTTTTGTGGTTTGCTGTACGTCTGTAATAGCAAATTTACCTGCCTGAAAACCTTGCAAAGTTCGGTTTTGAACCTTTTCAGCCAAACCAATCTGATTGCCTGTGGCATCAAACTGCATACGCAGACCTTTAAGCTGGTGAATGCTATTGGCAATGTCCAAAACTTGCTGTTTTAACTCGCGCTGTTGCTGATGATTTAATAAAATTTGCTGTTTTTGCGCCATTGGAATGGCATATTGCTGGCGGTTAAAAATATTGAGCGGAATATCCACACCAAGTACCAAGGCCGTATCATTGGCGTCAGTTGGAGACTTGGTACGTGACATGCCCATATTTAGGGTTGGGTTTGGACGTGCCTGTACTTTTAAATGTTCAATTTGCTGATTTGCCTGCTGAACATTCAAGGCATACAATTTTTGTAGCCAACCTTCCGATAAATTACGCTCAACTAAACTTTGGCTCTGTTCAGGCCAAGGCGTAACGCTGTTATTCAACGCAATTTGCGACGTAGTTTCACCCCATAAATTAGAAAGCTGACGCACCACAGTTTGCTGTTTTAAAAGCGCCTGTTGGTATAGACGCTGTATTTCCAAAGCTTCAATTTGAGCACGCTCTACATCCACCAAAGCAATACTGCCTGCCTGATAGCGTTTTTGCGCGCTGTCCAAATTAGATTTACTGAGTTTGAGCTGTGTAGCGTAAATCGATTGCTCATTTTGAGCGATGGCTAGCTGTGACCATGCAAACTTCACAATCAACTGACTTTGCGCATTCCAAATTTGCTGTTGCAACTGTATTTGCTGTGCTGAGGTACTCGCGAGTGCTTGATTGATTTTACGCTGACCGAATACATCCAGTGGCTGGCTGATTGCGATACTGAGCTCTTGATCTTGATTTTTACCAAAACCATTTTGTTCAATCGATAGACTTGGGTTTTGCCATAGCTTGCTTTGACGCAGATTAAAATCAGAGATTTGCTGTTGTTGTTGCCAAATATCAGTTTGGGCTTGGTAGTTTTGTACTTTGGCAAATGCAGATTCAAAACTACTGACATTTTCCGCAAAAGTACTTTGTAAGGCCGTCGAAATACCGACAGCTAAGCCTAGACGTATAAACGCCATAAAATATAAAGACATGATTTTTCCCACTCATTTATTAAAAAAAGTGGCGGGAATGTTTTAGGCTACCCCGCCATTAGCGGGGCATAAACAGGAGGAGGTGTTTGCAGTAATAAATCAGGGGCTTGATAAAGATTCTTCCAAACAAATTTTGGCGAATATTCAAAGCTCTGATGTGCAATAAAAAGAATCGATTGTTGGTTTTGTACAATCAAATGCGTCATAGACGGTAAATGGTCTTGATGATCTTCACCGAGTTGCAGATCGTTAGCGGTATTTTTGACTGGTTTGCTACTGGATTCAGATGCTTGATGCAACGAATGCTGTGGATTGGTTTCACTGCTGACGCATAAGGTATTTTGATGATGACCAAAATGATAGCTTTGAACAACTTGAGTTTGCTCTTCATGCACACAGAAAGCGGCTGCCACGTTCCAAAGGCTTTGGAACATGAATAATCCAACTAAGACTGTTATCCATGTCGCAGAACGCATATTGCATCAATCAAGAAAATTTTAACGATTATAAAGCTTGGAGTCGGTCGAAGGTCAAGTGAATCTTTGAATTTGTCTTAAAAATGGATTGCCATAGAGATATAACGTAAGGCATTCGCTTTAATCCCCTGACACGGCACATGCTAAAGACAATCCATTGGTTCATGATTACGATTTTTATCGGCGAAACCTTTATTTTTAATTCAGTTCGGAATCATTCTTCAACTTAGCTTTTCTTGTCACAACTAAGCCGCAGAGAACCACCAATGTCGTAACACCTAAAGATAATGAAGTTTCATAACTGTAGGCTGGAGATAAAAACATATAGATCAGCACACTTAAGATCACCAAAATGACTGCCCATGTCAGCCATGGAAATAGCCACATTTTAAACGCAACCTCAGTTCCATTTTTTTCGATTTGTGTTCTCAATTTAAGCTGTGAAAATGCAATCACTAAATAAACCAATAAGGCAATTGAACCTGTTGTAGACAGTAAAAATCCAAATACTTGGCCTGGAAATAAATAGTTGACTGCGCAGCAAATTAAGCCCACTACAGACGATGCAAATACAGCAATAGCAGGTACACCAGAGGCATTAATAGATGTGACCCATTGAGGTGCTTCTTTACGTGTCCCCAATGAAAATAACATCCTTGAAGAACTATAAAGTGCGGCATTCATACAACTTGCAACTGCAATAAATACCACACTATCAATAATCAATTTGGATTGAGGGACATTTAAACTGACCAAGACATATTGGAAGGTGCCTAATTGTTGTAATTGCGGTGAACGCCAATCTACCAGTGCAACCGTTATAAAAATTGAAACCACAAAAAATAAGATGACCCGATACAACACTAAATTGGTTGCGCGTTTAATTTTTTGCTCAGGATCTTTTGATTCTGCTGCAGCGATCGATAGTATTTCTACACCAAAGAATGAAAATGCTGAAATCAATATTGCTGAAAGTACACCACCCAGGCCATTTGGCATAAATCCATCATTTTTGAACAGATTTTCTACACCACTTACATTAGGTGCTAAGGGCCAAAATCCAAATATTGCGGTGAGTCCAATGGCGATAAAAATCACAATAGCCAAGACTTTTATCAGAGAAAACCAAAATTCAAACTCACCAAAACTTCGAGTACTAAAAAAGTTGGCTAAACTGAGGAGAATAATAAAAATAGTTGCAAAGACAGCGCTGGATATTGATGGAAACCATGCATGCAAAATTTCTGCACCGGCAATTGCTTCAATAGGAATAACTAAAACCCAAAACCACCAATATAACCATCCGATAGTAAAGCCAGCCCATGGCCCTATGGCTTTTCTTGCATAGGTTGAAAATGAGCCTGTGTCAGGTTGAGCGACTGCCATCTCCCCCAACATTCGCATGACTAAAAAAACCAATATACTAGTAATTATATAAGCAAGAACGGCGGCAGGCCCTGCTTTTGCAATCGCAGCAGATGATCCAACAAACAGTCCAGCACCAATTACACCACCGATACTGATCATCGTGATATGCCGATTAGATAGCCCTGCACCCAGTTTTGCAGTTGAATTATGTGTGGCTAAGCTATCATCATGCATCGATTAGATTCCCTGTCTGCACGTTCAGTCGTACAAATCATTATTTCCAAGATCATTAGGAATAAAAAAGGGAAAACGCTGTGTTCTCCCTTGTTTTGTAACAATTTAATCTAGAAAATGAGTTTTTCATAGTTCTAATCAAAACTTTAAGATGCAGCTTAATGCCATTTTTTCATCTAATTTACTGTTATTACTTATATAATTTATATTTATTTAAAAACTTATTTGACCATTTTCTAGATGCAAAATATGGGCTTTTAAATAATCTAACTCATCACTATGATGCGTGACATATATCATCGGCAGCGCCGACTGTTCTTTCACCGTGTTTAAAAATGGCAATATTTGATCTTTCAGCCTGCGGTCAAGTCCTGTCAGCGGTTCATCTAACAGCAGCAGATCAGGCTGTGACAGCAATGCCCGGCCTATGGAAACACGCTGCGCCTCGCCTCCGGAAAGTTCATGTGCCCGCCGTTTGAGCAGCGGCTTTAACTCAAGCAAATCCACAACTTGATGAAATTGAAATTGCGCATTTTTCTTTGCGCTTAACTTATCTGCATATTGCAGATTTTGCTGCACATTCATATGCGGGAAAAGCCATGCTTTTTGAAAAATCAGCGCAATATGGCGTTTATGCATCGGCACGTTAATCTTCTGCGCCGTATCGAACACATCATGCTGATTCAGCGAAATATAACCTTGCTGCGGCTGCAGCAAACCAACCAAATTTTTCAGCAGCGTAGACTTGCCGCTGCCTGATGGCCCCATAATGCCCAGCAGCTGATCCTGCATCTGCAGCCGAGCCTGCAACTTAAAATCGGTGTATTGAAACTGAAAATCACACTGAAGCATGGCCGGCTCCGAGTTTTCGCTGATAGTGCTGTAAAATATAATAATTGGCAATCAATGCGCCAAAAGCCGCCAGCAGTGAAAGGATCACTAAACGCATTGCGGATTCTTCGCCATTGGGCTGCTGTATCAGCGAATAAATGGCGATAGGAATGGTTCGGGTTTCATCAGGAATATTGCCGACAAAGGTAATGGTTGCGCCAAACTCACCTAGACTTCGGCTAAAGCCTAAAATGCTGCCAATTAAAATCCCTGGTAAAGCCAGCGGCAGGCTGATTGAGACAAATACCCGTAAAGGATGTGCGCCTAGTGAGCCTGCAACCTGCTCAAGCTGTTGATTGATCATTTGAAAAGACAAACGGATCGGCTGCACAATCAGCGGAAATGACACAATCATCGATGCTAAAACGGCGCCTTTCCAATTAAAAACCAGCTGAATTCCCCATTCAATTAGCATCTTGCCGATCCAGCCATTTGAACCAAACAGCACCAATAGCAAATATCCTAGAACCACCGGCGGCAGCACCATTGGCATTTGTAAAAGTGCTTCGACCAAAAATTTTAAATGAAACTCATAGCGCGCCAAAACCCATGCCAGCCCTATAGCAAATGGTAAGCAAAATACAGTGGCGCAAATGGCAACCTTAGCCGACAGATACAAGGCGCTCCACTCTTCAGGGCTTAGCATGCTTTAGCCCTTCACACCAAAGCCATAATACTTAAACAGCATTTTGCTTTGCGCATGGTCTTTAAGATAACGGTAAAACTTCACGGCCTCAGGTTTAGCTGCGCCTTGATGTGTTAAAGCCAATGGATAAATGATCGGTTGATGAGTATGATTTGGAAAAATCCCAGCTATTTTAACTTTAGAACTGATCAGCGCATCGGTACGGTAAACAATCCCCGCTTGGCACTCACCGCGTTCAACAAAAGCCAAAGCCGATCGTACATCATCTGTCCCGACAATCCTTCCATTCAAACTTGATAGCCAGCCCAACTTGGTTAGGCTTTGTTTGGCATATTTTCCAGCAGGTACAGACTCCATTTGCCCTGTACATAAGTGACCTTTGAATGCCTTGGCAAAATTAAACTGCGGCACGGCTTTAAATTGCATATTCACCGCTTTAGGCGTAATCAGCACCAAATCATTGCTTAGCATGTTGAATACTTGCTTTGCAGGTATTTTCTGTTTTTGCACCAAATAATTCATCCAGTCCACATCTGCTGAAAAATACAAATCACTTGGCGCACCGGCTTCAATCTGTTTGGCTAAAGCAGATGACGCGCCAAATACCGGTACAATTTTGATGTCTGGATTCTGTGCCTGATATTGCTTTGCAATATCGCTGATAGCATTGCTTAAACTGGCTGCAGCATAAATTTTGACTGTTTCCGCCTGAGATGCGCCAGCAATGAAGCTCACTCCTAGTGCTAAAATAAATTTGAATCGCATAGCAAACTCCTAATGCTGAATAAATACGCCTTGAAGAATTTGTCCTGCTTGCACAGACTGCCCTGCAGGAATCCGAACAATGCAATTAGCTTGCATTAAATTGCTCAACATATGCGACTGCTGTTTAGACAGGCTGGTTAGTTGAAGCTTGCCTTGCTTATCAAAGTGCGCCGACATTCTTAAAAACCGCTCACGTGCATCTGCTTTTAGGTCATGTGTCATGACTGCGCTGAACCAGTCCAGCGCAGGTGTTTGACCTTGTAGGGCTTTCAATAATCTATCTGTATAAATTTGCATGCCGACATAGACTGCAGCGGGGTTGCCCGGCAGTCCGAGTAAATAACAGGAACTGCTGTCAGGACGTCGATATTGTGCAAACAGCATCGGTTTGCCGGGTTTTTGTTTCACTTTCCAGAAAATTTGCTGAAAGCCGATGTCCAAGGCTGCCGGCCGAACAAAATCATAATCACCGACAGATACGCCGCCAGTCGTTAAAATTAAATCAAAGCTGTCTTTTAAGCGGTTGAATAAATCTAAAACCGCTTGTTTTTTATCTGCAATATGAATCACTTCAACTTGGACGTGCTGCGACTGAAACCATACTAAAATCAGCGGCGCATTGGCATCAAATATTTTACCTGCACGATAATCTTCTATATTTTGTGCAACTTCATCACCTGTAATGACCACCGCAACTTTAGGGTAAGCGTAGACCTCACAATGAGAAATACCTGCCATACTCAGTGCTGCAATTGCGCCCACAGAAAGTTTTTGGCCTTTTCTTGCCAATATTTGACCCTCTGAGAATTCCTCACCTGCATCACGAATATCCGCATGCTTATTTAAAACTGAAGTCAATTCAATTTGCTGTGCATCCGCTTTCACAATTTCTTGCCGTGCTACTGTAGTCGTGCCTTCAGGAATCGGCGCGCCAGTAAATATACGGACAGCTTGGCCTGCTTTTAAAATAGTTTCAGCCGTTTGCCCTGCGCGGATTTCTCCAATGAGCTCAAATTGCGTACCTGCTTTAATTTCACCCGCCGCGCAAATGGCATAGCCGTCTACAGCGCTTTGAGCAAATAAGGGCAGCTGAATTTGTGAATGCACATCTGCCGCCAAATAACGGCCTAAAGCGTGTTGAAGTTCCAAAGTTTCATGCGCCAAACTTTGCGTATGTGTCTGAATCAGCGCAAGAGCCTCGTCAACTGAAATCAGTCCAGCCTCAGCACCGCAGCCTGTATGCAATACAGCTTGGTTCATTGATAGCCTCCTGCATGCGGAATATTCTTCTGCACATCAAATAGATGTACCAAGGCAGGTAAAATGGCAATAAGTGATTCTTTTGCGCCTTGTCTGCTGCCCGGCAATGTAATGACAAGGCTGTTATCTATATAGCCCGCAACACCACGGCTAAGCGCAGCATAAGGCGTGCGTTTTTGACCAAAACTGCGTGAAGCCTCCATCAAACCCGGAATTTCACGTTTTAACAGCGGCTGTATCGTTTCTACAGTTAAATCTTTTGGCCCTAAACCCGTACCGCCAACCGTCAATATCAGCGGGTATTGATTTTTTTGCTGCTCAATCAAGGCAAGCAGTTGTTCAGGACTGTCTGGTATCACTTGATAGCTGATATTGCTGAAGTTTGCTTCTTCCAATATTTCGAGGACATTTTGCCCAGCGGTATCCGGTTTTTTACCAGCTGCAACTGTATCTGAAAGCACAATAATTGATGCCGATAAGCTTTCTTTAAGCACACGAGTAAAATGTGATTTACCGCCTTTTTTCTTTTGCAGTTTTACCTGATCTAGGCACAAATTCTCTGGTTCACAGTGCGGTTTAAGCATGTCATACAGCGTTAAACCCGCAAGGCTGACAGCAGTTAAAGCTTCCATTTCCACACCCGTTGGGCCAATGGTTTCAACCACTGCGCTAATTTCAACATGCGCCTCAAACAATTCATATTCAACATCTGCACGGTAGATTGGCAGCGGATGACAGAGCGGAATCAGTTCATCGGTACGTTTAGCCCCTAAAATACCCGCAATACGTGCAGTTTTCAGCGCATCGCCTTTTTCTGTATTGCCATTACGCAGCAGTTCAATGCAATGTGGCGGTGCATGCAGTATTCCAGTTGCAATGGCTGTACGGTAACTTTCCGCTTTCATGCCCACATTTTTCATTGCTTTATCCTTATTTTGTTCATTTTCAGCTGTAATATTGAAAATATTGAATTTTGGGTTTTATAAATGCCATTGGTAAATATTGGCGTTCAAATGCATGGTCTGGCTATTTTGATGTGAATGTTCGCATGACTCGCTATGAACATGAGCATGCTTCGTTTCGTGATCTGCCACTTCAGGCGCGTGATCCTTACGAATACAGCAGCCCTCTACATATTGACTGCTGCCATCCATATAAAACTCTTCTTTCCAAACAGGCACTTCATGCTTTACACGTTCAACCGCTTCTTCGCAGGCTGCAAAAGCTTCACGGCGGTGCGGTGCATAAGCCATAGCAATAATTGCAGTATCACCAATATCTAAACTGCCAATACGATGCACAACCCGTACATATGACACGTCGTATTTGGCTTGAATTTCCTGTTCAATTTGTCGGATCATTTTCTCAGCCACAGGCGCATAAGCTGTATATTTCAGGGCTTTTACCGCTTTGCCTTCATGGTGATTACGAACCGCGCCAATAAATACACCTATACCGCCGCATTCAGGAAATGCCTCAATGCTGTCAAAATCAGCTTGGCTGAATACTGTATCTTGTATGCGTGAAATATGCTTGAGCTCCATATTCAGCCTCCCGCTACAGGTGACAGCAGCACAACGGTGCTGTCCTGCACCAATGCGGTTTGTCTTGGTACAATATCTTCCCCAATGGCACAGGCGCAGCGTTCAAGCATGCTGAATGACTCCGGAAATTGATCTGTAACTTGCTGTAAAACCTCTGCAATTGATTGCTGTGCCAAGCAAGTCAGACTTAAATTCGCTGGCAGCAGGCGTTCAATAGCGCCAAAAGATTCTATTTTGATGGTGATCTGACTCATCATTAGCCTCCAATCATATGCATGCTGATTTTTCTAGATGGACTGGATTGAGCTGTTATGGCATGAAAGCCTTGCTCCTTCTGCCAAATATAACTGCCAAGTTTGTTTTGCATGTTCAACGTATCCAGCGGATTTTCATTTTCAGCCAGTGTGCTTTTAAGTGAGCGTATGTCCTTGCTCAGGTCTAAGCCTTTTTTTGCAAATAAACAGTTAAAAAACTCGCCTTGCGCATTCAGTCTTAGACGGTCGCAGCTGCCGCAAAAAGAATTGCTGATGGTTGAAATAATACCTATAGGAAAGCCGTTGATTAAGTAAGATCTGGCTGGTGACGCACCTTGACCGTGCAATGTTTGCACGTCAAAAACAGTCTTGAGTTTATCCAGTATGTCTTGTTCGGTAACGACCGCAGCTTTAGACCAGTTTTGATCACCATCCAGCGGCATAAACTCGATAAACCGCAGTTCGAAACCTTGTTGCAGCGCCCATTTTGTTAATGCAATGATTTGCTGATCATTCAGACCTCTAATCAAAACTGTATTAATCTTAATGTCAAAGCCCGCTTGCTTAGCCGCTTCAATCCCTTCTAATACTGGCTGTAATTGTTTTTGCGTCAGCTGAAAAAATTGCGCTTCATCCAAACTGTCTAAACTGATATTTATGCCATCTAAGCCAGCTTGTTTTAGGGCCTGTGCATATTGTTTCAGATAATGTCCATTGGTGGTCATGGATATACGTTTAAGGCCTAGCTTTCTTAGCTGTTGCAGCTGTTCAATAAAATGCACAACGCCTTGACGCATGAGCGGTTCGCCGCCCGTGATCCGGATCTGATCAATCCCGCGCAGCACCATAAATTCACAAAAATTGTAAAGGGATTCAAAACTGAGAAGATTGTGCTTTTTCATCCATTCAGGATGTTCAGGCATGCAATAGACACATTTAAAATTACAGCGGTCTGTCACTGAAATGCGCAACTTGCGTTTTTCACGGCCAAACTGATCCTTAAAAATGGTCACTGGCTGTAATTGTGTCATGCTGTTCATGTTTATCTTCCATGGCGCTGTCATTTGCCCTGTCTTAGCTCAGTACAAATTTTGCGCCCTCTTTTCTTGCAGTAAAAATTGCAATAAGTGTTCCAACTTTGCGCTTTTTTGAATATTTTTTAAGATGCTTTTGTTTTAATATTTTAATCAATAATATCAATTATTTATGCCTATTTAATCAAGAATATTAAACACAAATTGACGTTAAGATGCTGATATATATAACATAATCAAGCTGCTTTATTGCTGATGAGCGCGGTTAAAGTCTATCAATGGGACGCCATGCATCTTCATTGGCTCAAAACTGCACTTGAACATCATCCATTCACATAAAAGCGCATAGCAAATTAAAACTTTTAGAGGAAATTCAGCTGACGGTGCTGCTGCAGCTCATCCAAAGAATTAATACTGTGAAAAAAGAGTGCATGGTTCTGAAAACGTGCGACTTGCATGTGCATTTTGGCAAAACAGCCTTTTAAACTGCGCTGTTTTTGATCAAGATGCACCTGCAGCATTGTGAGACTGCTTCGTTTCAGCAAACAAAATGGATACAGCGCTTTGCCATTAATTTCCACTACAGCTACTTCACACAAGGGATCCCGCTGCATGGCCTGATGCAATCTCGAAAGCACTTTCTTCGGGATATAGGTCACATCGCACGGGACAAACAAAACATAATCAGACTCAACATGTGACCACGCGCTTTTCATCCCCATCAATGGCCCTAAAAATCCGGCTTCATCATCTTGATAAAAGCGGATCGAGGGAATGAGCCGTTTATAAATCGAATGATCGCGATGGCTGTTGATCCAGACATTTTCAGCCCGTGATTTCAACTGCTGATGGATCTTAATCAGCTGAATTTCATTATCAAATTTTTGCAGCACTTTATTCATGCCGTTCATTCTGCGGGCCTGACCGCCCGCCAAAATAACCAAGTCTGTTTCTGGATAGCTTACTGATTTGGTGATTTTTTTCATCATTCTGCATACTCCGTCTGACAGGCTTTAATTAAGCCTCTAATTTCTGATAGGCACGAACCGCAATTGCCGCCGGCTTTTAAACATGCTGTGACTTGTTTTTCATGGCTAATATTCTTTTCTTTAATGGTTTCGATAATGGTATTTTTGCCAACTTTGAAACAGCTGCACACCAGCGGACCTGCACTGTTGGTCATGTTCATCGGCTGACCTGCCAGAAGCGCTTTGCGGTGCATTGCGCTGAGCCGTTCACGCTTAAACATGCCAGCAATCCAATCACGGTCTGGCAGCATAGAGCGTTGCGCAATATATAGACTGGCAATTAAATGCCCATCTTGCAGCACCACGGTATGACTCAAATCGGCAGTTTGATCTTCCAAATTCAGCCATTCAAAGCTTTCATCGGTAAATGGCAGTAATGTTTTCAGCTGCTGAACCGTGTTTCTAAATTTTTTACGATCGGCCAACTCAAAACGCGTCGCTTTCGCTGTTTTAATTTTGGTCCACCACACCGTGTTTTGAATGGTGTTTTGCACCATTTGCTCAAAGCCGTCACGTACATACAGTACACCTTGCCACTGTGTATAAAACGGCTGTACAAATACAGGTGTATGTTTAAATTCAGGCTCACCAGATAGTGCATCGACCACAGGATTCACCACTTTGCCAATACGCGCATCCGATGCGACTTGGTCATTCCAATGAATTGGCGCAAAAATTTGACCGCGTCGAATTTTACTGCTGACCTGTGCACGTAAAATACATAAGCCCCAGTTAGATTTCACCTCAATCAGTTCACCATCTTTAACACCAAACTTCAGTGCATCTTGCGGGTGTATTTCACAAAATGGTTCGGCGATATGTGTACTCAAGTTTGCAGATAAACCCGTACGGCTCATGGTGTGCCATTGATCACGGATACGGCCAGTATTTAAAACCAGCGGATATTCGCCGCAAATCTTGTTCAAAGGGTCAATAGCGGTTGTTGCTACAAACTTAGCTTTGGCATCGGCATGGCTGAATTGGCCTTGGGCAAACAAACGGCTAACAGCATCAGCGCTCTGATCTAACTGCCAAACTGGCCATTGCACGGGCTTTAATTCAGCATAATCTTGTGCAGATAACTTACTTAAACCCTGCAAATTAAAGTAGCGAAAAGACTCAGTGGTATCACGTTGATCTAAAGGCGCATTTTGATAAGCAGATAATTTTGCATGTTCAATAAATATGTCATAGCTGCTGCTGTAGTCAAAACCGCTATAACCCATCTTTTTCGCAACTTGTGCAATAGACCACCAGTCTGCTCTGGCTTCACCCGGCGCATCTAAAAAAGCAGTTTGACGTGAAATACGGCGTTCAGAATTGGTAACGGTTCCGTCTTTTTCACCCCAGCCCAATGCAGGTAAAAGCACATCTGCATATATTGCTGTGTCTGTGTCTTTGCAAATATCCGACACCACTACAAACTCGCATTGCTCTAAGGCACGTTTGACTTGATCTGCATCTGGCAAGCTAACTACAGGATTAGTAGCCATAATCCAGATGACTTTTATTTTGCCGCTTTCAACCGCCTGAAACAGATCAACCGCTTTTAATCCCGCTTTATTGGCAATAAATGGACTTTGCCAAAACGCTTGTACTAATGCCTGATGCGCTGTGTTATCGACATCTAAGTGCGCAGCCAGCATATTGGCTAAGCCGCCAACCTCGCGGCCACCCATTGCATTGGGCTGACCTGTCATAGAAAAAGGCGCTGCACCTAATTTTCCGATTTTGCCAGTCAGCAAATGGCAGTTAATAATACTGTTGGCTTTGTCTACACCACGCGAAGACTGATTAACCCCCATCGAAAATAGCGACATAACTTTGTCAGTTTGCGCAAATTTTTCAAAAAATAGCTGTAATTTTTCTAAAGAAATACCTGTACGCTCAGCAACTGCTGTCATAGAAGCTTCTGTTTTACTTTGCTCCAGCGCTTGCGCCAAACCTTGAGTATGTTTGGTGATAAAATCTACATCACTATGATTATTTTGTACTAAATACTGCAGCAAACCATTGAACAGTGCGACATCTTGCCCCGGTAAAATTGGCAAATGCAAATCTGCAGCCTCACAGGTACTGGTAAAGCGCGGATCAATGACCACTACGAACAAATCACGTTCTTCTTTGGCTTTCATAATGCGCTGATACAGCACGGGATGGCACCATGCTGTATTGGATCCGACCAGCACCACCATATCTGTATGCTCAAAGTCTTCATAGCTTGCTGGTACAAGGTCTTCACCAAATGCACGCTTATGTGCCGCCACAGCCGATGACATGCAAAGCCGTGAATTGGTGTCAATATTTGCAGTACCTAAATAGCCTTTGACAAATTTGTTAACGGCATAGTAATCCTCCGTCAGCAGTTGGCCCGACACATAAAAAGCGATGCTTTCACGTCCGTAAAGATCTATACATTGCTGAAATTTTTCGGCAATCAGTGCTGTTGCTGTGTTCCAATCTGTAGCCTGACGAGTATGAAATGGTGATGTTTGACGCCCAAGCATCGGCTGTAAGACACGTGTTTCTAATCCAATCGTATCGGCTAAGTTACTGCCTTTAATGCACAGCTTGCCATAGTTTGATGGATGGTTCGTATCGCCAGTCACACTGACTTTTTGCCCTAAAGCAGTCTGTTCAACTGTTGCGCTCACGCCGCAGCCGACACCACAATATGGACAGGTGGTTTGCGTTGTTTTAATTTTATTTTCTGTGGAGCTATGCAGTTCCACGATCGGGATGCTATTCACTTCTGCCGGCTCCTTTTTCCAAACTCAATTAATTGAGTGTTACGACCAATTTCAAAAGATGACTAAATTATTTAAATTTAAGTTAAAACTAACTATCGTGTGGTGGCATGGATGCCACCGTTGGGCGGGGTATAGGATGTACCCTTCGCCCAACAAAGGATTTTTGTCACTTTTGATCCTTCAAAAGTGAGGCAACACCTACGCAAATACAAATTTCTTAAAAATGAAATTGCGCGGTCGTGACTATATTCTTTGATTAATAATGAATCACCCTGCTTTCTTTAATGCAAAATCCTTACCAAACAGCAATTTGTTTCGGATGCTTGAAATTGGAGTTTGATCTGAAATCAATTCTGCATACCATGCACCGTCTTCAGTATCGCCAAACAGCACAGCGCCAATCACTCTATCTTTTTGAATAATAATGCGTTTATAAATCTGACGCTTTTCATCATTCAAAATAATATCTTCAAAATCTTCTAACGGTTCAAAATTGCCTGCAGAAAAAACATCACAGCCGCTGACTTTTAACTGTGTCGGAACCGTAGGCGCTTTAAAGGTTAAGCTGCCATGTTCGGCCAAATGCGATGCACAAATGAATGCCTGTCCCCAAAGCGGTTCAACTAAACCGAAAGTTTGGCTGCGGTGTTCAATACATTCACCCACCGCATAAATACTCGGATCAAACGTTTGCATGGTGTCATTCACCATGACACCGCGGCCGCAGCGCAGTCCTGCACTTTGAGCAAGCTCAATATTCGGACGAATACCCACCGCAAAAACCACAAGATCTGCATCTAAAACAGTACCGTCCTGCAAACGCAGCTGCTTGACATGGCCATCTTCACCCATCAACTCTTGGGTATTGGCTGCAGTCATGATTTTTATACCTTTTTGTTCAATCGCATGATTGAGCATTAAGCTGGCTTTTTCATCCAGCTGGCGGTCCATAATGCGGTCCATCAAATGCAGCACTGTGACATTCATGCCACGCTGTTTCAGGCCGTACGCAGCCTCCAGGCCAAGTAAACCGCCGCCAATCACCACTGCATTTTGCTTAGATTTACAGTAATCCAGCATGCGGTTTACATCATAAATATCACGGAAGCTGAGAACACCTTTTAAGTCAGTTCCCGGTATAGGCGGAATAAATGGCTTAGAACCTGTCGCTAAAATCAGACGGTCATAATCGATGACCAAGCCTTTTTCTGTGTATACCTGCTTGCGCGGACGGTCTATGCGTACCGCCGCATCACCTGCTACAAAACGGATATTTTTGTCTTTATACCAAGCATGTGAATGCAGCATGATATCTTCAATGGTTTTATCACCTGAAAGCACAGGTGAAAGCATAATGCGGTTGTAATTGCCCCAAGGCTCTTCGCCTATGACTGTAATTTCATAACGCTCTGGCGCCATATCCAGCAGATCTTCTAAGCAGCGCATACCCGCTAAGCCATTGCCGACCAAAACTAGTTTCATCAGTTCAGACGATGGCGCGTTATTGGTAATATAGGTTTTTTGAGCAGTTGGACTAATCAGCACACGGCCATTTTCAATTTTGCTTGGAAAAACCAAGAGTTTTTGGTCTTTATCTTCTAAGCAGCGTCCAGTAGCAAGGCTGAAATGCTGTTTATAAATGGGTGATGCAATAACACGTTCACCCTGCAAGTCACCAATAATACCGCGGGACATAACATAGGCTTGGCTAAATGGGTCTTGATTGCTGAGCGCATAAACCCGCTTTTCTTCACCGACACGGAATATCGCAATTTGCTGATTTTCAATCAGTGCGCCCACACCTGTATTTGGCGTAATATCATCTAATGCACAAACATCAAACCAGTCTAAATCATTCATTTCTTTTAAAATTGTCATATTCTTGATCCTTTTTAAACTTCTTTTAGATCACTATCTTTTCATTTTCGCCTTAGCGAGAAACCGAATAAGGATGTAAATCAAATAAAAGAAGTTTTAAATTCGTTATTCTCTTAAGCTTCAACCACTGGAATGCGTGTCGTATCGCGTTCAGCTTCTGTTTTGGGTCTGATTTGACCGCGAACGGATGCAAACTGAATATGCGGATCATTTTGCTGTTCTGCTTTTGCATTCACGAAAGTCACAAAGCGTTTACGTACTTCAGGATCTTCTACAGCAGTACGCCATTCATCTTGATATGTACCCACAACATGGCTCATACGGCGTTCAAGTTCAGCAGCTACGCCAAGCGAATCATTCACAACGACATCTTTCAGGTAATCTAAACCGCCTTCCATGTTGTCGCGCCATACAGAAGTACGCTGCAAACGGTCTGCTGTTTGAATGTAGAACATAAAGAAACGGTCAATGTATTTGATCAATGTTTGCGTATCTAAGTCTGATGCCAAAAGCTCTGCGTGACGCGGCTTCATACCGCCGTTGCCGCATACATAAAGGTTCCAGCCTTTTTCAGTCGCAATCACGCCAACATCTTTACTTTGCGCTTCAGCACATTCACGGGTACAGCCTGATACTGCCATTTTCAATTTATGCGGTGAACGCAGGCCTTTGTAGCGGTTTTCTAGGAAAATCGCCAAACCCACAGAGTCGTCTACGCCATAGCGGCACCAAGTACTGCCGACACATGATTTCACTGTACGCAATGATTTACCGTATGCATGACCAGACTCAAAACCTGCAGCAATCAATTTTTCCCAAATTTCAGGCAACTGATGCACTTGTGCACCAAACATATCGACACGCTGACCACCTGTCAGTTTGGTATATAGACCATATTCTTTCGCAATTTGACCTACGGCAATTAATCCATCCGGAGTAACTTCACCGCCTGCCATACGTGGCACGACTGAATAAGAGCCGTCTTTTTGTATGTTGCCTAGGTAGTAGTCATTACTGTCTTGCAAGCCTGCATGGCTTGGTTTAAGTACAAAGTCATTCCAGCATGACGCTAGGATATTGGCTGCCGTCGGTTTACAGATGTCACAGCCTAAACCATGGCCAAGCTGTTGAATCAGGTCATCAAAGGTTTTGATTTCGTTCACACGTACCAAGTGATAGAGCTCTTGGCGTGAATAAGCAAAGTGTTCACATAAATGGTTATTTACAGTGACACCTTGACGCTGAAGCTCAGATTTGAGGACTTGAGTGACTAATGGTGCACAGCCGCCGCAAGCTGTTGCAGCTTTGGTGCATTTTTTCAATGCGCCTAAAGAAGTCGATCCGTCAGCAATGGCTGAACAAATGTCTGCTTTAGAGACGTTGTTACATGAACAAATCGTTGCGCTGTCTGGCAACAGATCGACACCGCTTCCGCCCGATTTACCTGCAGATTGTGCATAGCCAGGCATGATTAGGCTTTCTGGGCTTTCTGGAACTTCTAAGCCATTCAGCATCATTTGCAGCAGGTCATTGTATTCTTTAGCACAGCCCACCAATACTGCACCTAGCAGCTTAGTTTTCTCTGCATTCACGACAATTTTTTTATAAACCTGAGCTGCTTCATCTGCATAGAAATAGCTTAAAGAATTTGGTGTCATTGCATGCGCATCGCCTACAGATGCAACATCAACTCCCATCAGTTTCAGCTTGGTGCTCATATCTGCACCAGCGAAAAGCGTGCAGTTTTGTTCCATCACATGCTTTGCTGCAATACGCGCCATGTCATAGCCCGGCGCAACCAGGCCATAAATTTTATTTTGCCAAAGCGCACATTCACCAATGGCATAAATGTCAGGGTTTGAAGTTTGGCAATAGTCATTAATCGCAATTCCGCCACGCTCACCAATGGCTAAACCGCTTTGGCGCGCTAATTCATCGCGTGGGCGGATACCTGCAGAGAATAAGATGATGTCGGTTTCCAGTTCAGAACCATCACCAAACTTCATTACATGCTTCGTATTTGCACCGTCTTCAATGCAAGATGTTGCTTTTTGCGTATGGACTTTAACACCTAGATTTTCAATTTTTGAGCGTAAAACTTTACCGCCTAGATCATCAATCTGAACTGCCATTAAGCGTGGTGCAAATTCAACAACATGGGTTTCTAAGTTTAAATCACGCAGCGCTTTTGCTGCTTCCAGACCCAATAAACCGCCGCCGATCACCACACCTGTTTTAGCATTCAAGCTTGCGGCACGGATGGCATCCAAATCTTCAATGGTACGGTACACAAAGCAGTTTTCACGTTCATTGCCTGGAATTGGTGGCACAAAAGCGTATGAACCTGTTGCGAGCACTAGCTTGTCAAAAGAAAGAATATCACCGTGATTGGTTGTGACCGTTTTATTGCGCTGATCAATTTCAACCGCTTTGGTGCTAAGGCGTAAATCTATACCGTATGCATCGGCAAAGTCGCTGCGGCACAGGGTTAAATCTTTAGCCGATTTACCGCTGAAATATTCAGTTAAATGCACACGGTCATAGGCTAAACGCGGCTCTTCAGCCAAAATGGTTAATTCAACATCATCACCTGCGTGTTCCAGTACAGATTCGATAAATTTATGGCCAACCATGCCATGTCCAATCATGATGATTTTCATATTCTTTCTCCGCAAGATTTTTTTTGTTTGCCCCTAAATCGCGATGTTTAGAGGCAACTTTTCAGTATTAGTTTTGAGCTTCAGCTAAATTTCGTTCATTTACAGCTTGTTCAAATAGGCGCTGTTCTTTTTCTTTATGCTCTACAGAGAAGCGGATCATGAGTACACAGCTTGCAGCGATAACCACTAGACCGCCCAACACCATAAGCGTGGTTTGAATATCCAGCATGCCTTTAAGCAAGAAGCCTGCAGCCACTGCACCTACGTTACCGCCTGCACCGATAATGCCTGCAACACCGCCTAAAGCATCACGGTCAATGAATGGCACCAGCGCATAGGTAGCACCGCAAGCCATATGTGTGAAGAGCGCAAAGACTGTCATTGCAAGGATTGCAAGCACTGCAGTATTCATTTGTGAGAAGACAATCAGGAATAAGCCTTCTAGCAGAATCATGGCAAATAACACTTTGGTACGGCCATCTAAGCCTTTTTTAGTCGCTACTTTGTCCGAAACAATGCCGCCAAGCGCACGAGCAAACAATGCAAGCAAACCAAAGATACCTGCTGCCATACCCGCCTCTTTTAATCCAAAGCTGAAATGGTCGACGTAGTACATTGCTACAATGTTGTGAATAAAGATTTCAATACCGAAACAAGCTGCGTAAGCGCCAAATAGAATCCATACACGGTAATTGCGTGCTGCATGCATTAGAATTGCCAAGCCGCCTTTTTTGTCACTGCCAACACTGATGCCTTGTTCGCGAAGTTCTTTAAAGTTGCCTTGCGGACAGTCTTGTGTGAACTTCCAGTAAAGCGCACCAACAATCAGCATCATCACACCGGGTACAATCAGCGCAATACGCCAGCCCATCGCTTGCTCTACACCAAACATAACGAGTGCGCCAAGCAGTAAAGGCATAAGGGCTTGAGTTGCACCGCCGCCTGCATTGCCCCAGCCTGCTGTTGCAGCATTGGCTGTACCCACAACATTAGGCGCAAACATAATGCTTGTATGGTATTGAGTGATGACGAAGCTTGCGCCAATCGCGCCGATCAGCAAGCGGAAGAAAAGAAAGGATTCATAGCTGCTCGCAGAAGCGACACCAAAGACTGGAATACTGCCGATGATTAATAAAGCTGTATAGGTTTTACGCGGGCCATATTTATCACATAAAGGACCAACGATCAGACGGACTAAAATCGTGATCGCAACAGCGGCAATATTAATATTGGCAATTTGATCTTTCGTGAGGTGAAATTCGCCAGCAATCACTGGCATCAACGGTGCACAGGCAAACCATGCAAAGAAGCAAACAAAGAATGCGAGCCAACTCATGTGGAAGGCCCGCATTGCTGCTGAAGAAAAATTAAATAGACTTATTTTTGTGGCTTTTTTGGCATTTAAATTTGAAGACATTACCTTCTCCTGACTGAACTGAACGCATGAATTACTCGGTTATGTCGCTAACACATAACAGAGTCGATCAGAACGGACGTCGTTGGCCGTCTAACAAATTTTTAGAGTCTTCTTTGACTCAATAAGTATTAAGCACGATACGTGCCAAGTTTTTATTTCAATCGTAAATTTCATCTCTATATTTAAGCATTGAGCGCCGATCTATCCGAAAATAAGCGAATTAAGGTAAATAGATAGTCAATATGCCTATAGAGATGCGGCTGAATGTTCAAACGTGGTTCAGCCCTGCACAAGATCAGTGCACGGAAATGGTTCAATTTTAAAATGTGCATATAACCAAGCTAAAATTTAGAAGCAGATTTATATTTTGTATTGTCTTAAAATTTGGCATTTAAATTGCTTAGAAAACTCAATACGTATTTGTTTGGCTCTGTCTGAGCGTTTGCATGCCAAAACTAAAAATAGCCCTAATTGATGATGATCAAGAACGCGCTGAATTTATTCAAGCCTCATTAATTCAACATGACTTTGATGTGGTCGCCAGTTTCATGATTGATCATTTAAATATGTCATATCTGCAAAATATTCAGGCAGATGTGATTTTATTGGATATGGATCATCCACATCGCGATGTCATTGAAAGCTGTGTCAGCCAATTTGACTTACCGACTGTTCTGTTCACTAAAAATTCGAGTCTTGAAATCATCCGAAGCGCGATTGATGCGGGTGTCACGGCATATATTGTCGATGGTATTGACCCTGCACGTTTGAATAGCATTTTAGAAATTTCGATTGAACAATATAAAAAGCATAAAAAACTGCTGAATGATTTGGCTGAAACCAAGTGCAAATTGGCCGATCGAAAAGATATTGAAAAAGCCAAAGTGCTTTTAATACAAATGCATGGTTTAACCGAAGATCAAGCATTTAATTTGCTGAGAAAAAATGCCATGAGTCACCGTATGACGATGGGTGAAATGGCGCGCCGACTGCTTGATGCGCAAGCGCTGTTACAGTCTCAATTTAAGGAATAAACCATGCAAAAGCTTGAAAAAACTGATATTCAATTGGGCTATATTCCTTTACTTGACTGTGTTGCTTTGCTCTGGGCAGAACATCAAGGGTATTTTGCTGAACAAGGCTTGAATGTCACACTAACTCAAGAACCGTCTTGGGCAAGTTTACGTGACCGTCTAGCTTTTGGTTTTTTAGATGCAGCACACTGTTTATCGGCCATGCTGCCTGCGTCTGTGACGGGCAAAGACCATCTCGGCATCCCCTTACAAACCTCACTAACGCTCAGTACCAATTGCGCTTATATTAGTCTGAGTCAAAAGCTCTACTATGAATTAAAGATCCATGCATTAGATCTACCAATTAATTCAGCAGAGAAAATCGTATCTGCGATAAAGCAGAATCAAAAGATTCAGTTGGCGCATGTTTTTCAGCATTCGATTCATCATTATATTTTAAGAGAATGGTTGGCACTTGCCGACACAGAACTCGCTCAAACGCAGACTTTTTCAACTCTACCACCGCCTTATATGGTGGAAGCAATATCAACGCAACGAATTGATGGATTCTGTGTCGGAGAGCCGTGGAATACGCAATCTGAAATACAAGGCTATAGTCGTATCATCGTCAATAGCCAAGATATTATTGAGCCTATACCAGATAAGGTTTTGGCTTTTACTCATGATTGGGCAGAAAAACATCCCAATACCTTAAAGGCGATCAATCTTGCCATCCAAAAAGCACAAAACGATCTACTTCAACAAACACATTTCTCAGAAATATTTTCTTTGTTAAAACAATATCACATCATCCGTTTTGATTGTTCTGAGCAGATTCACGTCGAGGCTTTTCATCGGATCAAAAGCATCATTCAAAATTTTGGCAAGACCCAAGCGCCACAAACTTCAGACTTTGAATGGATGATTCAAAAAATGCAGCAATACGATCAATTAAATATTGAAGATGAAAAGGTTTTTGAAATAGCACAATCTTGTATTTATCAGGATGCTTTGGGCTAAATTTGTTGATGTTCCATAAGACTCTATCATCTGAATAGTGGATCTTGTGTTACATCGACCATGAAACCTTGACTTAGTTATGCATCTGCATCGATGGCGCGCAGATCGATATTTTCTTCAACAAAAACTTCACGAATGCAATCCAGTATCTTTGGAATGTAATTACTATGATCCATATTGCGCACCGACAAAGAGATTGGACTATAGGCTTCCAAATCTAAGATTGGGATATACATCAAATTTTTCATGCCAATATCACTGGCACTTTCAGGGATCAGAGAAATGCCCTCTCCCGACGCCACCAAGCCCAAAGCCATATGAATTTCACGCACTTCGGTTAAATGTTTAGGTACAAGTCCCAATTCGGTAAAAATGGATTGGATGAGGGTGGAAAAATTCGGTTTAGGTGTCGTAGGGTAGGCAAAAATTGGTTCATCTAAAATTTGAGAAAGATAAATGCCTTTGTCTTTAAATTCAGCCAAATGATGATTTTTATGTATAGCTAAACGTAGCGCTTCTTTTCTTAATAAAATACGTTTAATAGACGGATCTGTTAATCGCAGTCGTCCAAAACCAATATCGATTCGACCGGTTTTTAAGGCTTCAATCTGATCGCGTGTACCACATTCTATGAGTTCAACATGAATATCTGGGTTACGTTGTCGAAATAAATAAATAATTTGTGGCAATAATGCGTATAAAAGCGAACTGACATAACCAATGCGGACAGTTTTATCGACGGCATTAATTCGCTGTGCCATGGTTGTGGCCTGGGCGGTATGCGTCAATATCTGTACAGCATGCTCATAAAAGAACATACCTGCTTCTGTGGTTTTCATGGGTCTAGAACCACGCTCAAACAAGGTAATCCCCAGTTCTTCTTCAAGTTTTTGAATTTGGCGACTCAAAGGCGGCTGAGCAATACATAATTTTTCTGCTGCCTTGGTAATACTTTGCTCTTCAACCACAGTGACAAAGTAACGTAAGTGCCTTAATTCCATTTATATACCTTTTAAGTATCTAAAAATACCAAAATCGCTCTAGTTAAAGATATTACATTAAATTAGGGTATATAAATAGTTGGATAGATAAGAAATACGCAAGATGTATAAGTCGATTGAAACCCTGCTCGTGGAAATCCCAACAATCCGTCCGCACAAGATGGCTGTTGCAACCATGCAAACGCAAACCCTTGTTTTGATTAAAATCACCACCGAAGATGGTTATATCGGTTGGGGGGAAGCGACGACGATTGGCGGTCTAGGCTATGGTGAAGAAAGCCCTGAAAGCATTCGAATCAATATTGAAACTTATTTTAGTCCTTTACTGAAAACCCTCACTGGTTTGAATGTAGCTCAAACCATGCAAGCCATTAAACGTAATATTAACGGCAATCGCTTTGCTAAATGTGCCATTCAAACTGCGCTACTCGATATTTTAGCGCAGCGTTTAAATCAGCCTTTGAGTGAAGTATTGGGCGGTCGCTTACGTGATAGCTTGCCTGTTCTTTGGGTACTTGCATCTGGCAATACGGAAAAAGACATTGCCGAAGCACAAAAAATGATTGCGGCAAAACGACACAATATTTTCAAACTTAAAATCGGTTCACGTCCCGTTGAAGCTGACGTTGAGCATGTTTTAGCCATAAAAAAAGCGTTAGGTTCGGACATTTCTATCCGTGTGGATGTTAACCGTGCATGGTCTGAATTAGATGCCATTAAAGGCATCCAATTGTTACAAGATGGTGGTGTCGACCTGATTGAGCAGCCTTGCGCAATCGATAACATTGACGCGATGCGCCGTTTAACTCGTCGTTTTGATATTGGGATTATGGCAGATGAATCACTGATGGGGCCTCAAACGGCATATCAACTTGCGCGGCACAATTCTGCCTCTGTTTTTGCAGTCAAAGTTGCACAGTCTGGCGGTTTAATCGAAGGCTGTGAGGTTTCTAAAATCGCCAAACTTGCGGGTATCGATTTATATGGTGGAACCATGCTTGAAGGCCCTGTGGGCACTATTGCATCGGCACATGCATTTTCTACATTTGACAATTTAGCTTATGGCACAGAGCTTTTTGGTCCATTGCTGCTAACTGAAGAAATTTTAAAAACCCCACTTCAATATCAAGATTTCGAACTCAAGATTCCGACCACAGCGGGTTTAGGGATTGAAATTGATGAAAACAAAATTGATGACTTACGTCGCAAATAACATTTAGCTAGGAGTGAGAAATGCTTTTCCAAGTACGCATGGATGTCAATATTCCATTAGATATGCCAGTCGAAAAAGCCAATGAAATTAAAGCTGTAGAAAAGGCTTATTCACAAGATCTACAACGTCAAGGCAAATGGCGTCATATCTGGCGCATTACTGGTCAATATTCAAATATCAGTATTTTTGATGTTGAAAGCAATGAAGAGCTACACAACATTTTACAAGGATTGCCCCTTTACCCGTATATGAATATTGAAGTCATGGCTTTAAATCGTCATCCCTCTTCTATTCGTAGTGATGACAGCTGATGTGATTGGATTCCAATTGTGTAACACATGATTGAAATCCATTTATCTGCTTTTTAAGTTAGTAAACATTTGAAATAAAAGATTATCTGCCTTGTATAGCTGAAGTGGTTAGTCAGGTAAATAGTTTTATCGTTCTTGATGAAGGATCGTAGCATGATTGATAAAAGTACCGCTTCCTTAACAGAAGCACTGTCTCAAATTAAGGATGGATCAACCATTATGATCGGCGGCTTCGGTACGGCTGGTCAGCCTGCTGAACTGATTGATGGACTGATAGAACTTGGGATCAAAGACCTAATCATCGTCAATAACAATGCAGGTAATGGTGACTATGGACTGGCTAAATTACTCAAAGCTGGTGCTGTCCGTAAAATGATCTGTTCTTTCCCTCGCCAATCGGACTCTTGGGTGTTCGATGAATTATACCGTGCAGGAAAAATAGAACTTGAGCTTGTACCACAAGGTAATTTAGCTTGCCGTATCCAGGCGGCAGGCATGGGTTTGGGTCCAATTTATACACCAACAGGTTTTGGTACGTTGTTGGCAGAAGGCAAACCTACACTCAATTATGAAGGCAAAGATTTCGTCCTCGAAAATCCAATTAAAGCTGATTTTGCTTTAATCAAAGCACATCAGGGCGACCGCTGGGGCAACTTGGTTTACAACAAATCAGCGCGTAACTTTGGCCCCATTATGGCTATGGCAGCAGATGTGACAATTGCTCAGGTTTCTGAAGTTGTTGAACTTGGTGCATTAGACCCAGAGCACATTATTACCCCTGGCATTTTTGTACAACATGTTGTGGCTGTTCAACCTGCACAGCTTGAGCAATCTGCATAAATCACGTGAGGAAAGAACCATGAGCTATACCAAATTAACCCGTGATCAAATTGCAGAACGTGTTGCACAAGATATTCCAGATGGTGCTTATGTCAATTTAGGCATTGGCTTGCCCACTAAAATTTCAAATTATTTACCAACAGATAAAGATGTTTTTCTACATTCAGAAAATGGACTTTTGGCTTTTGGTCCTCCTCCAGCTAAAGGCGAAGAAGACCCTGAGTTAATTAATGCAGGAAAAGAGTTTGTCACTATGCAAACGGGCGGCTGCTTTTTTCACCATGGTGACTCTTTTGCCATGATGCGTGGCGGGCATTTAGATATTGCAGTATTAGGCGCTTTTCAGGTTGCCCGAAATGGTGACTTAGCAAATTGGCATACTGGTGCGCCAGATGCAATTCCTGCTGTAGGTGGTGCAATGGATTTGGCTGTTGGGGCGAAAAAAGTCTTTATTACTACAGACCATGTGACCAAAAAAGGTGAACCGAAAATTGTTGCTGAATTGTCATACCCTGCGACAGGCCTGCAATGTGTCGATCGTATTTACACAGATTTGTGCGTCATTGATGTAACAGTTGAAGGCATGAAAGTGATTGAAAAAGTTGAGGGTCTGAGCTTTGACGAATTACAGTCAATGACCGGTGCAAAGCTGATAGATACGACAGCATAAAGCAAAAAGTCCCTCCTTGATTAAAGGAGGGATTTAGGGAGGATTAATATTCAAAAATTAACTTCCTGTAAATCCCTCCCAACCTCCCTTTAAAAAGGGAGGAGCTGAGTTTTTAGGATTTATAAAATGAAAAATGCCTATATTATTGATGCAATCCGCACCCCTTTCGGTCGCTATGCGGGCGGTTTGGCAGCAGTGCGTACCGACGACCTCGGTGCCTTACCTATCAAGGCACTGATGCAGCGAAATCCAAGTATTGCTTGGGAGTCAGTTGATGACGTGATTTATGGCTGCGCGAACCAAGCCGGTGAAGATAACCGTAATGTTGCACGAATGTCGTCGCTACTTGCAGGTGTCCCTTTTCAAGTTCCTGCTACAACTGTAAACCGACTTTGTGGTTCATCGCTTGATGCGATTGCGATGGCAGCCCGTGCAATTAAGGCAAATGAAGCAGACTTAATTATTGCCGGCGGTGTAGAGAGTATGTCCCGTGCGCCCTTTGTAATGGGTAAGTCAGAAAGTGCTTATGGACGCAGCCAAAAGATTGAAGACACCACCATGGGTTGGCGTTTTATCAATCCAATACTCAAGCAAATGTATGGCGTGGAAACTATGCCTCAAACCGCTGAAAATGTGGCAGAACAATTCAACATTAACCGTGCTGATCAAGATGCTTTTGCCTTAGAAAGTCAGCGCCGTACAGCCGCTGCACAAGCCAATGGTTTTTTTGAGAAAGAAATCATCCCTGTTGTCATTCCACAGCGTAAAGGCGACCCACTAATAGTCGATACAGATGAGCATCCACGTGCATCGACGACAGCAGAAGGCTTAGCAAAACTCAAACCTGTGGTGAAAGCAGATGGGACGGTCACTGCGGGCAATGCTTCAGGGATCAATGATGGTGCAGCTGCACTATTGATTGCTTCAAATGATGCTGTCAATAAATTTAAGTTAAAGCCACGTGCCAAAATTATTGCGGCAACGGTGGTGGGTGTTGAGCCCAAAATCATGGGTTTTGGTCCTGCGCCTGCCATAAAAAAGTTGTTAGCACAAACAGGTCTAAGTCTTGAACAAATGGATGTGATCGAGCTGAATGAAGCTTTTGCGGCTCAAGCCTTAGCGGTAACTCGTGAATTAGGTTTAGAAGATGGTGCTAAACATGTCAATCCAAACGGTGGCGCTATTGCTTTAGGGCATCCTTTAGGTGCTTCTGGAGCACGTTTAGTCACGACTGCATTAAATCAGCTTGAGGCAATTTCAGGTCAATATGCCCTATGTTCGATGTGCATTGGTGTCGGTCAAGGCATCGCTTTGATTATTGAACGTGTTTAATCCTCAATAAAAGTCCACCTTATCAAAGGGGGGATTTAGGGGAATTTATAAAATTAAGGATTCAAAATATGCCTACATTCATATCCAATGATGCAACGATTAATTACGCAACTTTTGGTGACCACACACGACCTGCGATTGTCTTTTCTAATTCTTTAGGTACAAAATTCAGCATGTGGCAGCCTCAGATAGAGGCGCTGCAGCAGGATTATTTTGTGATTTGTTATGATACACGTGGTCATGGAGCATCTACTGCTCCTCAAGGGCCATATAGTATTGATCAATTGGGTACAGATGTCATCCATTTATTGGATCATTTAAATATTCAACAAGCCACATTTTGTGGAATATCGATGGGTGGGTTAACAGGCCAATGGCTTGCAAAACATCATCCTGAACGCTTTAACCATGTCATTGTATGCAATACCGCTGCAAAAATTGGGCAAGAATCAGCTTGGAATGAACGTGCGCAATTAGTCCGTCAACAAGGTCTGGAACCAATTGCAGAAACGGCAGCATCACGATGGTTTACAGAACCCTTTATCCAAAGTAACACAGCAACTGTACAATCTTTGAGTAACGACCTCGGAGCTGGCAGCCCAGAAGGTTATGCAAGTTGTTGTGAAGCTTTGGCTAAAGCGGATTTGCGCAATGAAATCTCGTCTATTCGCATACCGGTATTGATTATTGCAGGTCAACAAGACCCTGTAACTACAGTTGTAGATGGTCAATTCATGCAAGAACGCATCGCAAATAGCCAATTATTTGAAATTAATGCATCGCATATTTCAAACATTGAACAGCCTGATGCATTTAATCAGGCTTTGCAGAATTTTATACAGCAATAATATGCAGCTGAACAAATTCAATGTAATGTTATTAAAATAGAGCCTTGCCATTGTGCAGGGCTTTATTTCGTTTGAAGGCTTTGATTTAATGTCCGTTCTTAAAATAAATGGACAATTAGAAGAATGGTTCATCTATATAAAAAACGGATCAATATTACTTTTTAGTTTAATCATTGGCTTTAGTTCTACGATTTCTTATGCAGATGTTAAAACTCAGCGTATTAAGGATATAAAGACTTATACTCTCGTCAATGGAGATGGTATCGAAATCTTTCTGTGCAATTAGTAGACTTGAAAAATAGGCATATAAATGCTTATTGCGTGCAGCATTGCGGAAATTGGTTTGTGTATAATCCAGAATTTGAAAGTTATAGCTTAAAGAAAAAATATCAAGGCGCAAAAGTATGGACATCTCTTTCATACAAAAAAATAAAGACCGTATTGCAGGCCCAAGCTTTGATGAATAATTATACTTTATCTAGAAAATTAACATTAAAAGCACTCCGTAAATGAATATTGATATTGAAAAAGACCGAAGTATTGGAGTCCTTCGGTCTAAACTTTTAACTCCACTCATTCCACATAGGCGTTTAAGCCCATATATTGAAGAATAGTTTGAAGAATAATCCCATGAAATTTTAAGCTGCAGGATGATTGAGTTGATCAATGATGCCTTGTGCAGCCAATTCATTTAATTCAGTTTCAGTTCTAAATTGGGACAAAATTTCTGTCGTGTGCTGCCCTAACTGTGGCGGCGCATGACGGTATTCCACAGGCGTATCAGATAATTTCATCGGTGATCCAATCACTTTAAAATCATGATTTAAAGCATGTGGAATATTCACTACCATTTGACGATGTTGAATTTGTGGTTCATTTAATGCGTCTTCTACAGAGTTGATTACACCAACAGGCACTTTTACCGCATGAATCGCATCGACCCAAACTTGAGCATCTTGAGTGAGAAAATAGGCACTCAATAATGGAATTAATTCTTCACGGTGCTTTACCCGATCTTGATTACGTAAATAGTTTGGTTGATCTAGCAGTTCTTTATAGCCAATCGCAATACACAAGTCTTTAAATTGCTTGTCATTACCACAGGCAATAATAAATTCCTTATCTTTGGCTTTAAAAGTTTGATACGGCACAATATTCGGGTGATTATTTCCCATACGCTTGGGTGCTTTACCCGAGGTCAAATAGTTCATGCCTTGATTGGCCAGAGCCGCTACCTGTACGTCTAGTAAGGACATATCAATATATTGACCACGGCCTGTATGCTGCCGCGCCAACAATGCCGCCTGAATGGCAATCGTTGAGTACAGTCCGGTCTGAATATCGACCACAGCGACCCCCACCTTTTGTGCGCCTCCACCGATTACATCATCAGATTCACCAGTAATACTCATCAAACCTGACATACCTTGAATAATAAAGTCATAGCCCGGTTCTTCCGCGCGTGGCCCATCCTGACCAAAACCTGTAATTGAGCAATATACGATATTTGGATTAAGCGCACTGAGCGATGCATAGTCCAAACCATATTTGGCCAGTGAACCTGCTTTGTAGTTTTCAATCACGACATCTGCCGTTTGGGCAATTTCACGGACTAGCACTTGTCCTTCTTCACTAGCAATATCAATGGCTACAGAATATTTATTACGGTTCGCACATTGGTAATAGCCTGATTCTTTCGTCGCTTGACCTTGCTGATTTGGCATCCAAGGTGGTCCCCACATTCGTGTATCATCCCCGACTTTAGGACGCTCAATTTTGATTACCTCTGCTCCTAAATCAGCCAATATTTGACCGCACCAAGGACCTGCCAAAACACGGCTTAAGTCCAATACACGAATTCCTTTTAATGCACCCATAGTTCACTCCAGATGTGCCATAGGATTGAGCTATGGCACAGATCTTTTTAATTATTTAACTGTTGCAGTTTTTGCAGACGCTTTTTGCTCTGCTTCAGCGACATGTGTATCTAAACTTGCAAGTTTTTCTTTTTCCGCATCTGAAGAAAGTGATGCTTGCTGCGGGTCATATTGACGTTCACGAATGAACAAGCCTGGAATAACACCTGCAATAAAGTAAGCAGCACCCATCACAATAAAGGCCATGGTGAACGATCCGCCAGCAGCAATCATGCCAATGGTTGCTGGTGCAATGGCTGCGCCTAAACGTCCCATATTGTAAGCACCGCCAATAGCCGTACCGCGTACATCCGTCGAGAAGCTTTCTGCCATATAAGTTGCATTTACACCGTATGGAATACCGTATAGGAAACCGAAAGTTACGAGTAAATAGGCAATGTTGGTTGGTGTGTTATAGAAAATGATGATCGGTAAAAATGCTGCCGTGGCTACCGTACCAAACACAAAGGTTATACGACGTCCGAACTTGTCAGCGGCATAGCCGGCTAAAATTTTGCCCAGAATCATGGCGGTATATGCACCTACCATATAGCCTGTCATGGCTTTAAAGTTCATGCTGAGTTCGGTTTCTAGATACGTTGGCATCCAGTTGTTAACACCGTAATAACCGAATTGTAGAAATGCAGCGGTCGACATCCAAAAGAAGAACATTTTGCGATGATTAGTGTGTCCAAAAATACGTTTATAAATACTTTCAGAAGGTGCATTTTGATTGACTGCAGCTTGCTGCTGTACAGGTTCAAGTTTTAATTCACGGCGTTTTAGCTGCTCAATTTTTGCTTCCTGCCAAGATTTTGGTTCAGGAACAAAACGCATAAAGATCAGGGCAAAAGCAGCAGGAATAATGGTGACATAAAATAGCATCCGCCAGCCGTGATCTGGAATAATGGCACCCGCCAGCAGCGTTGCAACGATATAACCCACGGTTTGACCGGTTTGCAAAGTCCCAAGTACCGTTGTTCGATATTTGGTTGGCACATATTCTGCCATGAGCGTATTACACGCCATGTAAAGAGAACCCAGTCCAAAAGCGCCAATAAAACGTAAAATTAAAAATTGTTCATAGCTTTGGGTAAAGCCTAAGATACAGGTCATGATCGAGAAAAATACGACCGACCAAGCAATGGTTTTCACACGGCCGAATTTATCGCACGCCCATCCACCCGAAATACCACCCAGCGCCATCCCTGCTAAAGAAGAACTACCGAGCATTCCAGCTTGAAATGTACTTAAACCAAATTCAGCCTTTAAACTGGTCAGGCTGAATGACAGCAACATGATGTCTACACCATCAATCACCAAGGAAATAAAGGCAAAAATAAAGGCCATTTTCCAAGTGTTGCTGGTAATCCGATGCATCGTGCCCACGTTAGAAGGCAATTTGAGCGTTCCTGCTCCGTTTTGCATTTCGTTATTCATTTCCTTGTTCCTCATTTTCCCAAATGAGTCATCGGCATTCCTATGTCTGCACATTTGCCTTTTTTATTCTTTTTATTTCATCACTGCTCAGGCTATTGCACAGAGTTACAAGAGTGTTTCACGATGAATCCTTTATTGATTAAGTTTATTTTTGCATAAAAAGTCTCTAAGGCACTCTATGCAGAGCACCTTATCGATATATAATTCAATTAGTTACCAAAAGCCGCGATGCCTGTTTGCGCACGACCTAGAATCAGTGCATGTACATCATGTGTGCCTTCATAAGTGTTGACGACTTCGAGGTTAACCAAATGGCGGGCAACACCAAACTCATCAGAAATACCATTTCCGCCCATCATGTCACGCGCTACACGGGCAATATCTAAAGCCTTGCCACAGTTGTTACGTTTAATGAGTGATGTGCCTTCTACTGCAGCTAAACCTTCATCTTTCATACGTCCAAAGCGAAGCGCAGCTTGTAGCCCCAAGGCAATCTCAGTTTGCATATCCGCCAATTTCTTTTGAATTAACTGATTCGCTGCCAATGGTCGGCCAAACTGTTTACGGTCCATGGTGTATTGGTGCGCTGTATGCCAGCAGAACTCAGCTGCGCCCATTGCGCCCCAAGCGATACCATAACGTGCACTGTTTAGACAGGTAAATGGGCCTTTTAAACCACGTACTTCTGGAAAAGCGTTCTCTTCAGGAACAAAGACATTGTCCATGACAATTTCACCGGTAATTGATGCACGTAAGCCAACTTTACCGTGAATCGCAGGCGCTGATAGACCGTCCCAGCCTTTTTCTAAAATAAATCCGCGAATGTCTCCTACATGACCTTCAGGCGATACTTCTTTCGCCCAAACCACAAACACATCGGCAATTGGGCTGTTGGTAATCCACATTTTTGCGCCAGTTAGACGGTAACCACCATCCACTTTTTTTGCACGAGTAATCATGCTACCCGGGTCAGAGCCATGATCAGGCTCAGTCAGGCCGAAACAGCCAATGTACTCGCCTGTTGCCAACTTTGGCAGGTATTTCTGTTTTTGCTCTTCAGAGCCAAATTCATTAATTGGCACCATCACCAAAGAACTTTGCACGCTGGCCATAGAGCGGTAGCCAGAATCTACATATTCAATTTCACGTGCAACTAATCCATAGCTAACATAGTTTAGACCTGCGCCGCCGTATTGCTCTGGAATCGTTGGGCCAAGTAAGCCAAGCTCACCCATTTCTCGGAAAATTGATGCATCAGTTTTTTCATGTCGAAATTGTTCGAGTACACGTGGCTGTAAACGCTCTTGGCAGTAAGCATGTGCAGTATCACGGACCATGCGTTCTTCTTCAGTTAATTGCTGTTCCAAAAGAAACGGGTCTTGCCAGTTAAATTGTACTTTTGCTTTTTTTACATTGACCATTTGATTCATCGCATCCTCTGCTTTTTCAAGTTTTCGTTGTTTTATTCGATGCTATGTGTGAAAAGTGATTCATTCAAACGATTAATTTGCATGTAGATATGCGCCTTTCGCATACCTAAGCTTGGCTCACAGCGTGTTAAGCACTTTAGCCACTGATTTGAACTGCGGATTGCTTTATTTATAGACTATAGTGGTATATGAAAATCATTCTTATATGCCATTTTGTGATACCTATCGATAAAAAGGACTTTATCTATGCGGCGCAATATTCCGTCATTGCAAAGCTTAATCTGCTTTGAATCTGCTGCGAAACACGCAAGTTATACGCATGCTTCTCAAGAGTTATTTATTACGCAAAGTGCCGTGTCGCGCCAAATTCAACAGCTTGAAGAATATTTAGGGGTCATGCTATTTAGCCGAACACGTCACGGTGTAGACCTCACAGAAGCTGGCAAGCAATATGCAAAAAGTATTAAACCATTTTTGCAAGGCATCGAAAAAAGCACTTCAGATATCATGACGCACAAAGGATTGGGCGGTACTTTAAAGCTTGGTGTTGTGCCAACCTTTGCCACACGTTGGCTGTTGCCAAAATTACATAAATTAAATGCGCAACATCCTGAAATTACCGTGCATTTGGAAACTAGTACCAAACCTTTTTTGTTTAATGAAAATGTCTTTGACGCGGCGATTTTTGCAGGAACGCAACAGCAAATTGAGCATTGGCCGGGTATTCAAGCGCATTATTTAATGGATGAAGAAGTGGTTCCCGTTTGTTCCCCCAAATTGATTGAAAACAACTTTCCCGATGCGGAAATGACCGATGATCACAGTTTTAATTTAAGCGATGAAGAGTTACTTCAATTGCCCTTATTACAGCAAACCACCCGTCCAAGTATTTGGCAAGAATGGTTTCAAGCCCATCAGCTTCAGCATTCCAAACCATTTGATGGTCAGCGACATGAACTATTTTCTATGCTTTCTGTGGCAGCCAGTCATGGCATGGGTATGGCTCTCATTCCACAAATGCTGATTGAAGCAGAACTGAGAAAAAAAGAATTGGTGATTGCATCAAATAAAAAATTGCACGGTAGCCGAAAATATTATTTAGTCCACTCGAGCCAAGACAGTTCACCACAAATACAAAAATTTGTCGATTGGGTGCTACAAGAATTGCATCAACTAAGTTGAAGTAATCGCTATATTTTGAGTACAGTAAATTCGCTGAATTATTCGTTCAATACATGCAACCGTACGCATTGGACTCATCAATTAAAATATAAGGCTAAATATCTATGCAAAAAATTGTGGTGTTTTCAGGTGCCGGCATGAGCGCAGAAAGCGGCATCAATACCTTCCGTGACAGTGATGGTCTTTGGGAGCAGCATCGTATTGAAGATGTGGCCACACCTGAAGCTTGGGCACGCGATCCAGCTTTAGTACAGCGTTTTTATAATGAACGCCGTAAACATATTTTAGCCGCAGATCCTAATGCAGCGCATAAATTGATTGCTGAACTCGATGATTTTTTTGATGTACAAGTCATCACACAAAATATTGATGATCTACATGAACGTGCAGGCAGTCACAATGTACTGCATCTGCATGGCAATATTCGTTACGCAAAAAGCTCTGGCCCTCAGGCGCAATATACGCAGGAATTGTTTCCCATTGAAGGTGCAGATTTAAACTTAGACACCGACAAATGCCCTGAAGGATATCCTTTACGGCCACATGTAGTCTGGTTTGGCGAAGCAGTTCCTGCCTATGAAGATGCCAGTTTAAGTGTACAAACGGCAGATATTTTTATTGTGATTGGCACGAGTCTGGCCGTCTATCCTGTGGCTGGATTGATTCACAAAATCCCTGCCAATTGCCGTGCATTTTATATCGACCCGAAAGCAGATTATCAGCGTGTACCTGAGCAGTATCAATTGATTAAAGCAGGCGCGAGTGAAGGAATGAAAAAACTGTTTTTGCAATTGGTTGCGCCATAAAAGCACATTTTGGCATCAGTATCGATCAAAAAAACTAATATTGCCTGCTTCTTTTGCAGGCTTTTTGCTGTTTATAGCCTATCTAACTTGGCTTAAGTCCAATAAATCACGCCATACATGTGTTTGGCATTCAAATTGCTTAATAGTATTACGTTTTATTAAAAAAGTAATATTGGGGCTTGGTCAGTATGGGTTATGTCGCAAGAGAGCTCAGTCCAAAAAGCAAGCTATTGCTTGGCTTAGGATCATTTTTAATCCCTGTGCTCATTTGGTGTGCAGTGAGTTATTTGCCATTTTTATGGCATCCGCAGGTGCAAATTACTCAGTCTGGCAGTGTGCCTTATTTTCAGGTCGATAGCCGTGTAGACAAAGCGGTGTTTTATGCTGAAGCGCAATCTGCGGTCAATGCAGGCGCAGAACCGCCGCAAGGTAAACTGGTCAATCCAATCTATCTACCTGCACCGCATGAAGTGGCAAAAGCATTAGTTACGGCTTTTATAACTCCACCAGCTCAGCCTGATGCCCCATGGTTTCATCAAAGCTTATGGCACAGTATTAAAATTGTGTTCAGCGCATTTTTTATTGCCTCTCTCATCGGTATTCCGCTGGGTATTCTTTGCGGTTTTTCTCAAAAAATATCACAACTGACCGAACCCTTTGTTGAGTTTTTCCGCTACTTGCCCGCTCCTGCTTTTGGTGCATTAGCCGTTGCGATTTTAGGTATTAATGATGCACCTAAAATCGCCATTATCGTGATTGGTACGCTGTTTCAGCAAATTCTGATTATTGCCAATACCACACGGATGGTTGACCGTGGCCTGATCGAAGCAGGTTTTACGCTGGGCACCAATAAATTGAAAAGCTTATTTCATGTGGTGATTCCAGCAGCGCTTCCTGATATTTACCGCGACTTGCGTGTATTACTCGGCTGGGCTTGGACCTATCTGATCGTATCTGAACTGATCGGCACAACCTCTGGGATTACCTGGTTTATCACCCAACAAGCGCGTTACCAAAACTTTGACAATGTCTATGCCGCGATCCTCATCATTGGGGTGATTGGTTTGGTGTGCGATGTGGTGCTAATGAAACTCGGTCAACGTCTATTTAAATGGAAAGCAGGAGCAAAATAATGAACAGCACAGAGTTTAATGCCACCACTTATTTCGATGCAATTTATGCACGCCCTGTCATTTTAGAAGCAAAAAAACTTACACAAAGTTTCAAGCACGGCAAAACTAAACGCACTATTTTAAATCAGTTGGATTTAAAGATTCATAAACGTGAATTTATCTGCGTGATTGGCCCATCGGGTTGCGGTAAATCGACCTTTAGCCGAATTGTGGCTGGGCTTGATCCTTACAGTAGCGGCGAATTGCTGGTCGATGGACAAGCCATTGAAGGCCCAAGCCCTGAGCGTGGCATGGTGTTTCAAGGCTACACGCTTTTTCCATGGAAAACGGTCAAAGAAAATGTAATGTTTGGCCCTTTAATGAAAGGTGCCAGCAATGCTTCGGCTGAATCCAGCGCCCGCGAATGGATTGATATTATTGGTCTAGAAAAATACCAAGATCAGTACCCGCATCAGCTGTCTGGCGGAATGAAACAGCGCGTTGCTATTGCCCGCGCATTGGTCAATGAACCCAAAATATTATTGATGGATGAGCCGTTTGGCGCGCTTGACCCGCATACCCGTCAAAAAATGCAAAAACATTTAATGGATCTTTGGCAAAACATTGATATCACCATCATTTTTGTGACCCACGACATGGATGAAGCCATTTTATTGGCGGATCGTATTGTGGCGCTCAAAGCCAATCCTGGTGAAATTAAAGAAATTATTGAGGTCGATTTACCCCGTCCTCGTAATCCTGAACTCATGCTGAGTCCTGAATTTAAACAACTGCGCGAACGGGTGGATTTCTTGGTACATGCGCAGGAAGACGAGCTCGACCCAGCGATGGAAAACCTACCGAAAATTCCGCGTATGACTCAAGTCAGTACGCAAAAATAACTGGATTAATCCCTCTTCATCTTTAGGACGGCCTAAATGATGTACTACAGCGTTGGACGGCCAACTTTATAGGAATTGAAGATGAATGAATCTTATGTTTTGCCACTTGTAGATATTTCAAAAATGCAAAGCACGGTACTGTCAGAACGCTTAGAGGTGGCAACCGCGTTGGATCAAGCCTGTAAAGATGTTGGTTTTCTATATTTAAAAGGTGATCAGTTCAATTTTGATTTTGCGACATCATTGATTCAGGTGGCAAAGCGCTATTTCCAACAAGATACCGCCAGTAAAATGCAACACTATATTGGGCTGTCGAAAAATCATAGTGGCTATGTGCCAATTGGTGAAGAACAATTTGCAGGCAACAGCTATGACTTAAAAGAAGCCTATGACGTCAATTATGATTACCACGGCGAAACTAAGGCATTTCCTTTAATTGGCCCTACTTTATGGCCAGATGATGCCACATTTAAAAGTACAGTCAGTGATTATTACCACCATTTACGCAGTATTAGTGAGCAGATTTTTCAGGCCTTTGCTTTAGCTTTGAATGTAGATGAGCATTTTTTTGAGCGCAAAATTACCCATCCGACCAGCCAACTGCGTCTAATTCATTATCCGTATAACCCTGAAGTGAAAGATGCCGAAGGTATTGGCGCGCATACAGATTATGAGTGCTTTACACTGCTCTTACCGACTGCACCAGGTTTGCAGGTACTAAATAAACAAGGTGAATGGATGGATATTCCATTGATTGAAAATACCTTGGTGATGAATATTGGCGACATGATGGAAATTTTGTCGAATGGCAAATATTTGGCCACCAAACACCGTGTTAAAAAAGTCTCTGAAGAACGCTACTCTTTCCCCTTATTCTGCGCCTGCAATTACGACACGATCATTGAGCCAGTACATTCAACTGAAGCGCCTAAATATCAGCCCTTAATTGGTGGTGAACATTTATTTAATCAAACCGCGCAAACCTTTAGTTATCTCAAAAAACGTATCGCTTCAGGAGAGCTAAGTCTTAGAAATGCTGTGCCATTGTCATCATTTGGTATGGATGAAAATACAGAAGCACAAGGAGCAAGCGCATGAATCTATTTCAGGCTTTAGCACAACTTCCAGCCAGCCAAGAGGTTTCAGGTCCTATTCCAGACTATTTATATGGTGCTTTTCGCCGTAAAAGCATTAGTTTTTCAAATGGTTTGACGGATGAAAAGACCATTGTGTATTGGTTTCAGTCACGTAGTTTCACCATCGATCTACGTTTAAAAAGCCAAGAAAATACGCCAGTGAATGAGCGTCAAGGCTGGATTGGTAACACCCTATGGGATGCTAAACAACAATTATTGTCTTGGGACGTTAAAGCACACTCAAATTATCAAAATCATGTGCAATGGCCAGAACCTGCAAAACTACATGCGATTGGCAACTGTATTTTAGAATTCTCTCCAAGCAATGCGTATGTCGAAGACTGGCGTCAACAAGTGCATGAAGGGTTATTTTTAGGCCTGCGCTTGAAGTCAGCTTTAGATGTAGAAAGCCATCAGCCATTGCAGATGGATGGCGGTTTAATTATTTGTGATAAGCATGTGGCCTTTGCACTGAGTCGTTTACCTACAGATCAGCAAACTGTTGCCAGCATCGATATATCATCTGCACCTACTATGTATGAAACGGTGATTGAAAGCTTTGAAGTATCCATCGCTGTAGATGGTCTGCATAAGCACTATACAACGACTTCATCTCAGCAAGATCAACCACTTAACTTTGATCATTTCAAAGTTATTGATGAAACACATTTAATGCAAAACGTCATTATTAATGGTCAAGCAATACAGCTGATGTTCGAGGTGGATATTTATGTTCCACATTATGCATTTCAGCGTCGCACTGATACCACGACAGAAAGTACAGATTGGTTGCAAAATGAAAAACAGCACCTCTTGTACCATGCCGTAGAATGTCTATAGGAAATCAATGTCGTTTATATATTTGCTCATCGCAATCATTGCTGAAGTGATTGCCACGTCCGCCTTAAAAGCCAGCAATGGCTTTACTGAACTAGTACCGATTATTTTTACCGTATTGGGCTATGCCATTGCACTCTTCTTTTTAGGTTTGACCTTTAAATCGATTCCAATGGGATTGGCCTACGCCATGTGGTCTGCTGCAGGCATTGTACTGATTTCTTGTGTGGGCTGGATTGTGTTTAAACAAAATTTAGACCTGCCTGCCATGATTGGTTTGGCCTTTATTTTATTGGGTATTGTGATTATTAATGTTTTTTCTAAAAGCACAGAGCTTTGAAATGTCAGTTTTAAAATGAAGTTTTTAAATAATATCTCTGAAATTTTAAAGACTTAAATTGCTATAGATAAAAATGCTCTAGCTTGCTGTTGCACACTAGAGCATATGTTTCGAATGAATTAACTGTGATCAGTCGGCTTCTATAAAATGCCTTTCACTAGAAAAAAGCATCCAACAATACATAACAGCACAGCAAAACATTTTTTCAGTACTGCTGGTGAAAGCGCATGCGCAGTTTTCGCGCCATATTTAGCCGTAAAGAAACTCATCACACTAATGCCCAAAAAGGCATAGATATGAATAAAGCCAATGGTATTTGGAATTTCAACTTGCTGTTGCATACCAAAAAACATAAAGCCTAATGCACCAGCAATGGCAATGGGTAAACCGCAAGCCGCAGACGTCCCGACCGCTTTTTGCATCACCACGCCATTTGCCGTTAAATACGGTACCGTAATACTGCCGCCGCCAATCCCGAAGATGGCCGATGCAACGCCGATACCCGAACCTGCTGCAATTTGTTTAGCTGTAGATGGTAGTGTTTTATTTGGATCGACTGGCTTTTTTGCACCCATAAACATGGTATAAGCCACCCAAAGTAAAAACACACCGACAATCATTTGCAGATGTAAGCCTGACAGCCAGCCTGCAATACCCGCGCCTGCAAAACAACCAATCGCCATAGACGGAGCTAAATTTTTAAATACAGGCCAAATCACAGCACCATTTTTATTGTGCGCCATCAAGGAGCTGATCGATGTCACAACAATCGTAGCCAAAGATGTGCCGAGCGCCAAATGCATAATCACATCGGGGCTATAGCCCATTTGGCTAAAAACAATATAGAGCAATGGCACAATGATGGTACCGCCGCCAACGCCAAACAGCCCTGCAGCAAAACCAGCAAATGCGCCAATAATTAAGAAAGTAATGAGTTCCACGAAATAGATACTTTTAAAGAGATGTATTGAAGAAGTTGACTGGTTTAAGCCAACTCCACTTGACCCACAGCATGATAAGCACGGTTGAAATACACCAAACTTTCCTCCTGCTGACTTTGCTTGATTGCAACCACACGGCACATAAACACACTGTGCGTACCCACTTCTTGAATCTGTTCAATCTGACAGTCAAAACTAACTAAAGCATCTTTTAATATTGGTGAACCTGTTTCTAATACAGTCCAAGAACCCAATTTAAAACGCTCTTCAGAGTTTAATTTGCTTGAAGCAAATGCATTGGAAATGTGTTCATGCTGTGCGCCCAAAACATTGACAGACAGAACTTTATTTTCAAGAAAATGCGCATGAGAACGAGAGGATTGATTCATACAAACCAGCAAAGTTGGCGGTGTATCTGTCACACTGCATACTGCTGATGCTGTAAATCCATACATGCCTGCTTCACCCTCAGTCGTAATCACGTTGACTGCAGTCGTCAATAAAGACATTGCATTTCTAAAATCAGTTGCTTCAATCATCTCTTCAATCTCAATGGTCTATATGGCTTATCTCTTTCTCAGTTTGGGCAATAGCAAATTTAATTTCCTTATTGCCCTTACATGAAACCGAGTCAGCTCGAATTTATGCGGTCAATTCTTGGCGAATAATGGCAGCGCCTGCGCTTAACGCATTTAGTTTGCCTTGCGCCACTTGGCGAGGTAAAGGCGCCATACCGCAGTTTGTTGAAGGATATAGCTTGTCGGCATCTACAAACTGAAGCGCTTTGCGTAATGTATTTGCTACTTCTTCTGCTGTTTCAACCTGATTGGTTGCTACATCAATGGCGCCAACCATCACTTTTTTACCGCGGATGAGTTCGATTAAATCCATCGGTACACGAGAGTTTTGGCATTCAAGCGAGATGATATCGAGCTTAGATTGCTGCAGTTTCGGGAATGATTCTTCGTATTGGCGCCATTCATTACCCAAGCTTTGTTTCCAATCGGTATTGGCTTTAATGCCATAACCATAGCAAATATGAACGGCTGTTTCGCATTTCAAACCTTCAAGCGCACGCTCTAATGTCGCAATACCCCAGTCATTGACTTCATCAAAAAATACGTTAAACGCAGGCTCATCAAATTGAATGATATCTACGCCTGCCGCTTCAAGCTCTAAAGCTTCTTGATTCAGGATTTTAGCAAATTCCCAAGCCAATTTTTCACGGCTCTTGTAATGACCATCATACAAAGTATCAATCATCGTCATCGGGCCTGGCAAAGCCCATTTGATCGGCTGATTGGTTTGGCTGCGTAAGAATTTTGCATCATCAACAAACACTGCTTTCTTACGCGATACTTCGCCCACCACAGACGGTACACTTGCATCATAACGATTACGAATACGCATCGTTTCACGCTTTTCGAAATCTACCCCTTCAAGATGTTCAATAAATGTGGTCACAAAATGCTGACGGGTTTGTTCACCATCACTGACAATATCAATGCCTGCATGGATTTGTTCATGCAAAGATAATTTCAACGCATCACGTTTTGCATCTAATAATTCTTCGCCTTCAAGTTTCCATGCTGACCACAATTTTTCAGGTTCAGCCAGCCAAGATGGTTTAGGTAAGCTGCCAGCAGTTGAAGTTGGGAGTAAAATGGCCATATTCGATCTTCTATCTCTATATTCTAAATTTCGCAAAAACAAAATGTCATCAATTGATTATTAAATTCATATTGAAAGTCCCTTCTCCCTATGGGATGAGGAGCATGCTCCGCAAGAGGATGAGGGCACTTTTCATATAAATCCTCTCCCTAACCCTCTCCTTAAAAGGAGAGGGAAATTTCTTTATGAAATAAATATTGATCAAAAATTAACTGATGCATGAAACATATTCTTTAAAACAGCTGCTTTAAATCACTCGTGATTTAAAATTAAGCTGCGTCTGCATTTTCAATACTATAATTAGCCGCCCACTCATTCAGAATGTCTTTATATGGCTGGATAAAGTTCTCTTCCGTCCATTTGCCCTGTTTAACCGCCAACTGGCCACGTTCAACACGGTCGTACACAATACGGGTTAATGAGTAATCGCCAAAGCTTAAGCTTGGTTGATACACTAAACCTGCTGTCGCATTGGTATTGTAAATTTCAGGACGGTAGATTTTTTGGAAGCTTTCCATGGTGCTGATCGCGCTGATCAGTTCGAAATCTGTATAGTCGCTAAGCAAGTTATTTGCTGAATAGAATGCCAATGGTGCAGTCGCATTTTCAGGTTTGAAGTAACGAACACTTAAGCCCATTTTTGCAAAATAGTCATCGGTACGTGAATGGTCATCATTGGTGTATTCCACACCTAAGATCGGATGTACATTTGCAGTACGGTAATAAGTTTTTGTCGTTGAAACACTTAAGCAAATCACAGGCTGTTTTTTAAATTCAGCTTTGAATACTTCTGAATTGATCAAGTGTTGATAAAGCTTGCCGTGCAAATCGCCAAAATCTTCAGGTTTTTCATTGAATTTGCAACCGAGTGCTGGTAATACTACGCTGAAGTCATAGTCACGTACATACGATGAAAAACTGTTGCCGATCATGCCTTCAATGCGTTCATTGGTTTTATGGTCGATGATGGTGCTCTTTAAAGTTTCAATAAACGGGAAAGTTTGACCATTACCCTCTACATCGAGTTCAGCGGAAATGATGTCAATTTCAAGTGAATAACGATCCGCATTTGGGTTATCACAGCTGGCCAAAGTATTGAAGCGGTTATTGATCATTGCCAATGTACGACGTAGATTTTCTTCACGGTGCTCACCGCGCGCCAAGTTAGCAAAGTTCGTTGTTAAACGTGTATTGTCAGCTGGTTTATAGTTTTCATCAAAGCGGATACGTTTGATTGAACATGCAAATTTATTACTCATGGAGATTCACAACCCTAAAATTAAAATAATCAAAATTTCTGTATGGAGTAATTTATACGTGAATCTTAAGATGAATAAAAATGATTTAACCTCAATACAAAGTGAGTGAAATTCATTTTTGGTAATTTTATAGGATGAATATATTTCAACTTGGCTCGATGAGAGCATTTTAAAAATAATCTGGATATAAATAATTTTAAAATAAATTAAATATAAACAATGCTTTATGATATTTTTTAATAAGTATTCATATCTATATTCTACTGATTTTTTAGGATAAAATGAAAATCATCGATAAGTATGTCCGCTTTTAGAATATGATTATTTATCGTTCTAAGTGAATTAAACTCAGCTTAAACTGAGAAAAGATCAAATTATTAACTGGATTTTCATTTCTTATATTTAGGTCCAAGTACCCAAATTTATCATTTAGATACTTGCCCTATATTTGTAAATTGCTATGCCAATACTTTAAAAAATAAAAGATTTCTGCACGACAATCCCTGTCATTGCTCCATCACCTACGGATAAAGCAACTGAACCGCCTGAACGTGTGACATCACCGCAAGCATAAATTCCTTTAACATTTGTTTCTTTTGCTGCTGACGTTTTAATGGCCTCGCCATATTCATTGCAGTCTATCTCTAAACCTAAATGATGAATCCAGTTCGATTGCAGACGAGTAACAGTCGAAACAAATAAGCCATTCAATTTAATTCGTTCACCATCTGCCATTACAACATCACAATGACCTTCAATATGGTCAATTTTACGCGTTTCGATCTGTATTTGACGTTTAGAAAGCTTCGCTAATAACTCATTATCCAATTGATCTACTGCAATTGCATCATTTAAAAATAAAGTAGTATTGCCCCAATCTGGCAACATCAACGCCATGTGCAATGAATGCATACCCGAAGCCAACATACCAATTTCACCTAAATTCAGTTCATAGCCATCACAATATGGGCAGTGATAAATAGATTTCCCCCAACGTTCGGCCAAACCATCAACTTTAGGCAATTCGTCACGTACGCCAGTGGCAATAATCATTTTTTCAGCTTGAATGTGCTGATTACCTGCAACAATTAAATATTTTCCATCAAGCGCTTTTACATCTGTAACCGTTTCAGCAAGCCATGAAATCGTGGAATACTTTTCTAATTGTGCTTTAGCTTCTGCTGCAATAGCACTTGGTGATCGGCCATCTTGCGTCAAAAAATTATGTGAATGTTCAGCAAAACGATTACGACGTTGCCCTGCCTCAATAATTAAAATACGGCGGCGCGCACGTGCTAAAGGTAAAGCTGCAGAAAGCCCTGCATAACTACCACCAATAATCACAACTTCATAATTCATATTCATATTCATATTCATATTCATAATGCCTATATGTAACTTTAAAAGTTACTATATCACTTAATATGCTTATAAGAAACTTTTAATGTTACAATCTATTAATTACCCTAATCATCTATTTCCTCATGCGTAAAGACAGTAAACTTTCACGAATGCTGCATGTCCTGCTGCACATGGCACGTGAAAATAAGCCTTTCACTTCAGATCAGATTGCCGAAATGCTGGAAACAAATCCTGTTGTGGTGCGTAGAACCATGTCTGGCTTAAAAAAACATGGATTTGTTGATTCTGAGAAAGGCCCTGGTGGCGGCTGGAGTTTGATTAAACCTCTGCATGACATTTCGCTGTATGACATTTACCTTGCTGTCGGTGAACCTTCTATTTTCGCCATTGGCAATGAAAATATGCAGCCAGATTGCTTGGTAGAACTGGTGGTCAATCGGGCACTTGATCATGTCTTTTTTGAAGCGCAAGAAGTGCTGATTAAAAACCTTAAAGCAACTCAATTAGACCAATTGGCGCATGATTTTCAGATTGAATGGAATCAGCAGATGAACACTAAATAAAATAAATGCATCTTCAAATTGATTTCAATTTTAAGTCGCTATACTGAATCTGACTCAGCTCCAACTTAGAAAAAATCAGCATATTCGAGCTTTGATATGTCCATGAATCGCTAAAATATAAAGTTTATACTTATAGCTTATGATTATGTCTAACAAACTTGACCGTCAGAAACTGACGCTCCCAACAGGTCATGACAAGCTTTTATTGCATTCTTGCTGTGCGCCCTGTTCTGGCGAAGTCATGGAAACTTTAATTGAATCTGGTATTGATTTTTCGATCTTTTTTTACAATCCCAATATTCATCCAGTAAAAGAATATGAAATCCGTAAAGAGGAAAATATCCGCTTTGCAGAAAAACACAATATTCCGTTTATCGACTGTGATTACGACACAGACAACTGGTTTGAACGCGCCAAAGGCATGGAAAATGAGCCTGAAAAAGGTATCCGCTGTACCATGTGTTTTGATATGCGCTTTGAACGTACGGCATTATATGCAGCAGAACATGGCTTTAGCCTAATCAGCAGTTCACTGGGTATTTCACGCTGGAAAAATATGCAGCAGATTAATGACTGTGGTCATCGTTCGGCTTCACATTATGACGGAATAACCTATTGGGACTATAACTGGCGTAAAAATGGCGGTGCTGTACGCATGCTGGAAATCAGTAAAAAAGAAGAATTTTATCAGCAGGAATACTGCGGCTGTGTGTATTCACTGCGCGATACCAACCGCTGGCGTATGAGCCAAGGCCGTGACCGAATCAAATTGGGTGTGAAGTTTTATTCCAATGCGATGGATGAAGAAGCTTGAGTTCTGCCCTTCGTTATTTTTTTATGGATATTAATTTGATGTTGTTAAGCCCTGAAATTTTTACATCATTCAGGGCTTTTTTTAGCTATATTTCAACTTATTTCAGTTCTTCAACCAACGTTGGATAGATTGATCCATCGACATCCATTTCGGTTTTATAAATGCCATTGCCAACATTAAATTTATTCACGTGGTAACTAGAACCATAAATCGAGTCAAAACCAGTTCCTTTTTTAAAGACTTGTTTATTGGCAGCTAAATCCAGTAAATGTGTCCCTCCAATAAACTGTTCATATTGTGCAGGATCAACGCCAACACGGGTCGACATGATTTTCACTGCATCGGCATGCGTTGCAGGGTCATTGATGTATTTAACCGTTTTATCCCAAACTTGAATGATTTTTTTCCATTCTTCTTTGTTGGCAGATAAATGCGTCATGTTGACGGTTAATGTGTCGTAAATCAGACCGGGTTTATCTTTCGATGTATAAATGATTTTAGAACCTGCTACCGCTTTCAAAGCTTGATTTGCGACCGGCTGCCACACAGCAATCGCTGCAATATCTGGGCTCGCAAATACTTGTGGTAGCTCATTGGTCATGGTGTTGACCAACTTCACTTCAGAGGCTTGAATTTTTGCATCATCCAACGCTGTAGCCAAAAGCAAATGATCAACCAAGCCTTTTTCTGTCGCGACACTTTTACCTTTTAGATCGGCAAGACTATTGATGCCATCTTTAGCAATGATGACATCATTACCCGCAGAATAGTCCGTCGCCATAATCATGACGCCTTTCGTACCGCCAGAACCCGTAACTAAGTTATCGCCGTTAGTGACCAAAACAGCATCCAACTGATTTGCTGCAAATGCAGATAGTGAGGCTGAATAATCAAACCATTTAAAATCTACATTGACACCGGCTTCTTTCAACCAGCCTTTTTCAATAGCAACTTGCCATGCGACAAAACCAGGCCAGTCGCTATAGCCAATTGTGATGGCTTTTGTATTGACAGTGCCTTCTGCCTGAGCATTTGGTTCAGGTGTTTTGGCCGTATTGTCACAACCACCTAGTAAGATGGCGGTCAAAACGGATGCAGATAAGCAGGCTTTTTTGATCATAGTGCGATTTCCCCAATGGCATTACAGTTAAATTTGGTATTGGTGTACAAAAACGATGGTGTATTCGGATTGCTGACAGATTGAGCATTGTGCTTTGCACGATTTGGTCTTTGGTTACCTGCATTAGCATGTGCTTGCTGTTGGTCTGTGATTCGGTCTTTAAACTGACCTTGCGATCGATATAATTGGCCCATTTTAAAACTCCTTAATTCTTTGCATTTTGCGGAATTGGCGGCATTACAGCGTCCATCAACTCCAAATGTCCTTTAATCACACCTTTAAGTGCTGAAAAATGCTGACTGATGACTTTTAGCTCTGAACTAACGCCTTGCAGAATCATGACTTCTAAAATTTTGTGGTCATCAAGCTGAATATGCAGCGAGCTCACCACTTGTTCTAAAAACTGCTGCTGTAAATCTAAAAGCTGAATACGTAGCGCCGTACTACTTGCGTCATAAAGTAAGGTAAACGTGCCAACCATCACTTCGTTGCGCTGCTCCTGATCGGCAATCAGATGCTTATTGATCATGTCGACAATGGCCTGAGAACGGCTTTCATAATGCTGATCGACAATTTTTTGATCCAAAGCATCGACTGTTTTTTCAGGCACTGTAATACTGATACGCGCCAGCTTTTGTTTAGGCACTGTTTTTCCTTATTTTTTTTGCTGAATATAGAAACCCGCACGGGCGCTCAGTAGTTCAATAAATAAATGCTTTAATTGATGCAGAAATGTTGCAGATTGATGGCGGTTCATATGCATCTCCTGTTTAAGTAATACAAAACATTTATTTCGTAATATCGATAGAAAAGCAGAAACTGTGCCAAGTGAGGAGCATGAAAAATGGTCGATTTTTTGGACTTTTAACTTTCTTTTAGATTTTACTGTTCATCATTTGTGCAATAAATGCACTAATAGCGACTTATTTGCACTATTGCTGCGATGTGTCATTTGATGAAGGACCATTTATTAAGGGCGTTGTTCTTAAGCAAGAGCATTGACCGACAAGCAACAAACTCTAAGTTCAATTTATTTCATCAACATTGAACATCATTTATACTGATTGATCATTCTATTTATCACTCAACGCCTATGAAGTATTTCAGCTGCGCGGTATGTTCTAACCAAATCTTTTTTGCCAATTCACACTGTGTCAATTGTCAGACTGCGCTAGGTTATATTGCCTCTGAAAAGCAAATGGGCTGTTTTGAAAAGCACAGCAGTACGTTATGGCTTGCCTTAAATCCTGAAATAAAGGGAAAGCGCTTTAAACCTTGTCATAATTATCAGCATCATCAGGTATGTAACTGGATGGTGCCTGCTGACAGTGAGGAAATTTATTGTGAGTCTTGCCTGCTCACGCACACCATTCCCAACTTAGATAACCCAGACCATATTGTGTACTGGGCACGATTGGAACATGCTAAACGGCGTTTTTTGTATTTAATGCAGCAGCTCAATACCATGCCGCGTCCTAAACGCAGCCAAGATGACCGTTTTGGACTTCGTTTTGATTTTCTGATGCCAACAGAAAATACACCTGTTATGACCGGTCATGCCAATGGAGTTATTACCTTGAATGCCAGTGAAGCAGATGTGATTTACCGCGAAACAACGCGTATAAAAATGGGTGAAAACTACCGTACACTTCTAGGTCATTTTAGACATGAAAGCGGTCATTATTATTTTGATTTGATCAAACATTTACACCCTGAACTGATTGAGGAATTTCGAGAACTGTTTGGTGATGAACGACAAGATTATAGTGAAGCTTTGAAACGTCATTATAATGACGGTGCTCCGCAAAATTGGGCGGATTACTATGTTAGTTCCTATGCCAGTACGCATCCTTGGGAAGATTGGGCGGAAACATGGGCGCATTATTTGCACATGATGGACACTCTTGAAACCGCCTACTATGCAGGATTAGTGGTCAAAACCAATAAGTCAGATTTGAATAATTTAGAACTGAAAGAGAACCCGATTGGCGCTCAGGATTTTGACCTATTGCTGCAACACTGGATGACCTTGACCTTTAATTTAAATGCACTGAACCGCAGCATGGGCTTAGATGATGCTTATCCATTTACGTTGTCGAATCCGGTATCGGATAAACTTAGATTCATTCATCATAAATTGCTCAATATGACCTTAAAAAACCAGCAGCACAATTAGATTAAATTTAATACGTGATATTGTTTGAACCTCAGATCAACTTTTCTGTATTACAGCATTCGTACATTAGCTTATAGAAAGGATGTATACGTAGTAATTTTCTTGGATTGAGCGCTGTAACACCTGCCCTATTTTTACTATTTTATAAAGGTTAAAATAACAAAAAATAGATGCCTGTGACCTTTCCAATGATGCCTTTCACGCATTTACCCGCTCGTTTTATGTGTATCATCAGCCTGAGTTTGCTCAGTGGATGCCAATTGGTCAAATTACAAGAAAATCAACTCAGTGCGTCACTAAATAATAAAACAGATAGCATATTAACCCATCAGAAGCTCAGTACATTTAGCCATCAAATCCTGTTAATGGTGAATGAAAGCGACCAATCTTGTTTAAATGCGCTTGAAAGCAGTATTCACAAAATGCGTAATAATGAAACTTTAGATATTGCTCAAGTCTATGCAGCAGCAAGTGAGCTGTACATGGCACGTGCTTTAAGCGCCGATCAAAATCCACAATGCAAAAAAAGCTTAAAACAACACAGCGGAAAATTAGCTTCAAGCAAAATAAAAATGTTTATGGATCAACAGCTTGCAGACTTTGATTTCAGTCTGCGCTACAGCTATGTCTATCTATTTAAATCCGCTCAAGCCCCAGAAGAACGCTTATTTGATTTGCGTCAGGGACAAGTCCGCACCTTTTATAATGTGGCTTTATCACGTTTAATCACCTCATCATTTACCCGTTTTGACTATCAGCAAATGCCTGAAAGTTTAATGCTGGGTTCATCGCTTTATCATTTTAACTATGAGCATTATCCTGAAATCAAAAATGCGGACATTGATAAATTACTGTCGAGCTATAATTTTAATTTTTCAGGCTTAAAAACCATTAACCGTCAGGAAGGCATTGGTTCTGAATTTGTCTTAGTCAAAAAAGCCACGGATCTGTCTGCTGCGCAGCCTTTTGTATTAGATCCTGAACAATATTATTCAAATAAACCCAACCCCAATATCCATACGGCACGGTATTTATCTGTCAGTGCGATCGCCGAACCTGCCAAGACCAATAGCAGCATTAGTGAAATTTTGTCGCCGCAATCACACTTTAAGGTTGAATTATTTAATCCCTATCAATTTAAAAAGGCAAAAATTGAATCCCAGTCCTACACACTAACGGCCAATTATTCTGTGCCTTATGGACTTTGGTTAGCCGAAAATAAATTAGGACGATCTGGCTATTGGACACTATTGAATAAGGAAGAACATTTGCGCATGCCACATGTGTTTATGTTAGAGCCGTATCAACCTAATAAAAAGATTATTGTCATGGTTCACGGATTAGCCAGCAGTCCTGAAACTTGGATCGGCCTGACCAATAACATTATGGGTGATCAAAAACTACGTGATCATTACCAAGTTTGGCAAGTGTTTTACTCAACCAATATGCCAATATTTGAGAGTCGTTTTCAAATCAATGCTTTACTCAAACAGGCATTTGCAATTGTTCAACCCAATACGCCTTCGGCTTAAGATGCTGTCATTATCGGACATAGTATGGGCGGCATCATTAGTCGTTTATTGGTTAGTGATGCAGATATTTCCGCTCAAGCTATTCCACTCATGAACTATGAACAAAATACACAGTTACAACGTCATCCAATTATCCGCGATCGTTTTGTCTTTAAAGCCTTGAAGCCAGTTAGTCGTGCAATTTTCATTGCCGCACCGCATCATGGTACTGACTATGCAGACCGCTGGTTTACCAATTTGGCGAAAAAAATCGTGGTATTGCCTTTAAGTTTTTTAAATGATGTCAATGTTGAAATCCCGAATGCAAAAAATTCAACGATGGGCCTGATTAAGTCTGGGCCAGCAGATTTAAGTCAACAATCACGTTTTATGCTGTTGTCTGCTGACATCATGCCAAATAAAGATATTCCTTATCATTCTATTATGGGAAATCAGACGCAAAGTACTGAACCGAGCAAAATGTCGGATGGCATTGTTCCCTATACAAGTTCTCATTTAGATGGTGCTGTGTCTGAAAAAATGTTCAATGGTGGGCATTCCATCCATGAGTCTCCAGATGCCATTTTAGAGTTGCGACGCATTTTGAGAGAGCATTTGGATAAATAAGCGTTGAATCAATAACGATTAAATTGCTTTATGTATTTATAAATTATCTTTTAAAAGCAGTGTTTTATTGCTAAATTAGCTCTATATTTTGGGGGCTATATGACAGAAAAATTATATTATTGGGCAGAAAATTTAGAAAACTACACATCAGATAATGATAGTGAAACTGGTTATGATGAAGTTATAGAAATCAAACGACTTAATTTCTTTATTGGTAAAAATAACGCAGGTAAAAGTAGGTTTTTACGTGAATTATTTAAAACATCTCAAGGTCAGCAACTTTATAACTCACTACAATTCAGAAAATTAATAACTTTTAAAAATAGGTTAATCGTTAGCAAAAAATATAACAAACATGATGATTACAATCATTTTTTAACAACGATTGAACAAATTAAACCGTCCAATATCGGTTCTGTAATCACATTATTCTCAAATTCGCTTACCCACTTATCAAGATTCAATCAACTATCAGGAATTTATTCAAATAATAATATTCAGCAAGCTCAAACATATTTTAATCAAGAACTTCAGCAAAACCTAAATCCTATTTTTACAAATACTAAATTTTATATCCCTATCTTACGTGGCATGCGCCCTGTAACCGATTTAGACGAAAAATATCCTTATATAGAGCGTGCACAAAAAGACTATTTCAAGAATCAGAATAAATTTAATCATGAAAATATAATTACAGGAGAACGCTTATATTACGAGCTTAAAGCTCACTTATTAGGAGAACCTGAACACCGAGAACTTATTAAAAAATATGAAGAAAAATTAAGTCAGTATTTTTTTGATAATGAACCTGTCACTTTAATTCCAAAATTCGGAAAAGATGAACAAGGAAATGAGATTGATGTCGTTCATATTAAAATTGGCTCAGATGCTCAAAGACCTATTTATGAGTTAGGTGATGGCTTACAACAAGCGATAATCTTAACTTATGAAGCTTATATAAAAAGTAAAGACAAAGCAGGCAATCCAAAAACACATGCCTTTTTTATAGAAGAACCGGAATTACATATGCACGCGGGTATGGTTCGTCAACTGATGAACTTCTACTTAAATGAGACTCCACATTATTATTTCTTTACGACACATTCCAATCATTTACTTGATATGGCAGATGAATCAGATCAAGTGATGATTCAAAAATTTGTTAAACAACCCAAAGCTGGTTCATCTAACAATTTTGATTTTAAAATTTATCGCTGCGACCGGGATCGTGACTTACTTGCTTCATTAGGTGTGCGTCCGTCTTCTGTCTATTTGGCAAACTGTACGATTTGGGTGGAAGGCATTACAGATCGGCTGTATATCACTAAATATATGGAAAAATATTTAGCTGAACTAGAGTCAGCTGATATGGAGCTTTATAAAAAATACCGTAGATTTATGCCGAACTATCACTATACGTTTGTGGAATATGCAGGCAGCAATTTATCTCATTGGTCTTTTGATGATGATTATCCTAAAACACGGGAAGAAAGAATCGAATTTTTAAAGCAAGACCGTGGTCAAAGTGCAACTGCTGTTGCAAGTGACATGCTATTAATTGCTGATGGCGACATACAAAAAAATTCTGAAAAAATAAAGTTCTTAAGAAAGGAATTAAATAAAGAAAATTTAATTATTTTGGATTGTAAAGAAACAGAAAATACTTTACCTAAAGATTCTATTCTTCGTGTAGCTCAGAAAAAGTTCAGTAATATGTAAGCGTCCGCTGAATCCCATACCAATTTTTAATTCGATTCAGGTTTCCAGCAGTGCGGCAGCAATTCTTCAATTTGGGTCACTTTGTGTGTCGGCAGCCTTTTCAGCACATCACTTAAATAGGCATACGGATCCAGTCCATTCAGCTTTGCTGACTGGATTAAAGTCATGATATTGGCAGCTCGTTGGCCGCTGCGCAGCGAGCCAGCAAACAGCCAGTTCTTACGTCCCAACGCCCAGGGACGCATCTGATTTTCAATCCAGTTATTATCTATAGGCAAATTACCATCATCCAGATAGCGGCAGAGTGCCTGCCAACGTTTTAGGCTGTAATTGATCGCCTTGGCAGTTGGAGAACTCGATGGCACCGTCAGATAATGTTGGTTGAGCCATTCATACAGTTGTTGCATCACCGGTTGACTATGCTGTTGCCGATATTCGCGGCGCTGTTCTGCTGTACTATCGGTCTTTTTCCTGAGTTCTGCTTCTATGGCATACAGTTTCTGAATCAGCACTAATGCCTGTTCAGCAACCTGACTTTTTTTGGTCACATGCAGTTCATGGAATTTACGACGTGCATGGGCCATGCAGCCCACCTCAATGACCTGGCCTGATTTAAAGCGTGCTTTATAACCACTGTAATCATCACAGACCAGATGACCCTGCCAGTCTTTCAGGAACGCTTCAGCATGCTGACCTGAACGGCTATCCTGAAAGTCATAGATCACCGCCTGAACTGGATTGTACTGTGTGGTGGCATAGGCCCAGACATAACCTTTCTTCGGTTTTTTCTCATTCTCACCCATCCGCATAATGGTGACTGGTGTTTCATCTGCATGCAGCACCTGCTGTTGCAGCACCACCTCTTTTAAGGCATTGGCCAGAGGCTCCAGTTCCACACCGCAGCGACCAATCCAGTCAGATAAAGTGGATCTGGACAGATCAATGCCAGCCCGCTGATAGATCAGGCGCTGACGGTACAGCGGCAAATGATCGGCATACTTCGATACCAGCACATGGCTGAGCAGTTCAGGTGAAGCAATGCCTTTATCAATCACATAGGCAGGCATCGCTTGCTGAGTCAGGGTGTCACACTGATCACAGACCCATTTGCCACGAACATGCTGTTCCTTGTAGAACTGTGCCGGTCTGAAATGCAGTTTTTCACTGATATCTTCGCCGATACGACGGAGTTGGCAGCCACAACTGCATTGGGTTGATGCAGGTTCATGCTCAATACGGATGGTGTGTAGATGATCTGGCAGCAGTCGACGTTTAGGTTTATTGGTTTTGGCGTTCTTTGACGCGCGCATCGGTTTTATCTGCATTTAATCGTTCTAATTCCAGATCAACGGCTGCGATATCTTCTTCGACCGCTTCGTCCCATAGATGGATTTGTTTTGCCGTTAAGTGTTCATTCTTTTGGGCGAATTTAT